>NZ_JZWV01000177.1 GCF_000966975.1 Streptomyces katrae
CGGGGAGAGGCTCCGCGCAGCGGTCCCCACCCCGCCCCCCGGGTCAGAGCGTCAGCTCGTAGAGGCGGGTCCGCCGCCCGCCCGGCGCGGCGAGTTCCTCCCCCGGCGTCATGCCGATCCGGCCCCCCGCAACCGCTCCAGCGTGGCCAGCGCGGCGGCATACGCGTACCCCTTCCCCCACGCGGCGCGCCCCAGCCGCCACCCGATCTCGATCCGCCCCACCGGCCCCCACGCCTTCGCCTCCGGCCACGGCTGCGCGCCCGTGAAGCCGAGGACCTCGCCCTCCTCGTCCAGCAGGGTCCACAGGCAGTACCCCAGCTGTGCGTCGTGCATCCGCTGCCGGGCGGTGATCTCCTCGTACACGGAAGGCTCCGCGGGCCCCCGAACTCCATCACGTCCGTGTCGTCGAAGACTCGGTGCCAGGCGTGCGCGTCCTCGTCGGTCGGTACGCGGAGCCGGACCGCGGGCAGCGGAGGCCGGGCCGTCGGCGAGGTGGTGGACGAGGTCGTCATCGGGGCAGCCCTTCGGATCGCGATCACTCTCGCTGCATAGACTGCGTCATGTCCTGTGCCGTTGGGCACCCCTTATCGAGCCTTCGGGAGACCCCGCAGTGACCGAGCCCACCGAGCCCCTCTCCGAACACCGCGCGGACGTGATCGTCGTCGGGGCCGGGCCCGCCGGCTCGACGACCGCCTACTACCTCGCGAAGGCCGGACTGGACGTCCTGCTCCTGGAGAAGACGGCGTTCCCGCGCGAGAAGGTCTGCGGTGACGGCCTGACCCCGCGCGCCACCAAGCAGCTGGTGGCGATGGGCATCGACATCTCCGAAGAGGCCGGCTGGCTGCGGAACAAGGGTCTGCGCATCATCGGCGGCGGGCAGCGGCTCCAGCTGGACTGGCCGGAACTCGCCTCGTACCCGGACTACGGACTCGTGCGCAAGCGCGACGACTTCGACGAGACCCTGGCCCGCCAGGCGCAGAAGGCCGGCGCCCGCCTGTACGAGCGCTGCAACGTCGGCGAGCCCGTCCGGGACCCGCGCACGGGGCACATCACCGGCGTGCACGCGAAGCTCGGCGAGGAGAAGACCCCGGTCACCTTCCACGCCCCGCTCGTCGTCGCGGCCGACGGCAACTCCTCCCGCCTGTCCCTCGCGATGGGGCTGCACCGGCGCGAGGACCGCCCGATGGGCGTGGCGGTGCGCACGTACTTCACCTCGCCCCGGCACGACGACGACTACCTGGAGTCCTGGCTGGAGCTGTGGGACCGGCGCGGTCCGCAGGACCGGCTGCTGCCCGGCTACGGCTGGATCTTCGGCATGGGCGACGGCACGTCCAACGTCGGCCTCGGCATCCTCAACTCCTCCTCCGCGTTCAAGGAGCTGGACTGGCGCGAGGTCCTCAAGGCCTGGTGCGCGTCCATGCCGGAGGACTGGGGCTACACCCCCGAGAACATGACGCAGCCGATCCGCGGCGCGGCCCTGCCGATGGCCTTCAACCGGCAGCCGCACTACACCAAGGGGCTGCTGCTGGTCGGTGACGCGGGCGGGCTCGTCAACCCGTTCAACGGCGAGGGCATCGCCTATGCGATGGAGTCCGGCCAGATCGCGGCGGAGGTCATCGTCCAGGCCCACGCCCGCGCCACCCCGGCCCAGCGCGAACTGGCCCTGCACAGCTACCCGAAGGTGCTCAAGGAGACCTACGGCGGCTACTACACGCTGGGCCGCGCCTTCGTGAAGCTGATCGGCAACCCGACGGTCATGAAGATCGCCGCCCAGCGCGGCCTGACGCACCCCGTGCTGATGCGCTTCACGCTGAAGATGCTGGCGAACCTGACGGACCCGACGGGCGGCGACGCGATGGACCGCATCATCAACGGCCTCTCGAAGGTGGCCCCGAAGGCCTGAGCAGCCCCAGGAAGCCCCTGAGCCGCCCCCGGGTCTCCCGATGGGCGGCTCAGTCGTCCGCGGGCTCCTGCGCCGCCTCCGGGGCCCCGTGGACCGTGCGTACGCAGCGGGTCAGGAGGCTCAGGCCGGCCAGGAGGAGAGCGCCGGAGACGGCCCAGCCGAGACCCAGGGTCAGGGGCGTGCCGGGTTTGTGCCAGGGGCGGGCGGTGGTCAGCAGCCAGCCGCCGACCGCGAGCATGCACAGGCCGAGGGCGGCGGGGAGAGCGGTGTCCTCGTGGGCGCCGTCTTCCTCGCGCGAGGTTCCGTTCACGGATCACCACCTCCGGGAATCGCTACGGGCGCACGGGTACCCGCCTATCTTCGCAGGGCTCCGGCGGGTTCCGCACGGGCCGTCCGCCGGGCGGGAATCCGGGCATGGCGAAGGTCCGGTACTCCACCCCCGAGCAGGGGAGTACCGGACCTCGCGGAGACCGGGTGCGTCAGAGGACGCGGACGGCGCCCGTCGGCATGTCGTAGCTCAGCGGGCGCTCGACGATGCCCGTGCTGGGGTTCTGCGCGCCGACGAACTTGCCGCCGCCGACGTAGATGGCGACGTGGTAGGCGCTGCCCTTGGGGCCCCAGTACAGGATGTCGCCCGGCTGGAGGTTGCTCAGCGAGACCGAGGTGCCGGCCAGGGACTGGTCCTGGGAGGTGCGGTCCAGGGAGATGCCCGCCTGGCGGTAGGCGGCCTGCACGAGGCCCGAGCAGTCGTACGCGGAGGGGCCGGTGGCACCCATCACGTACGCCTTGCCGACCTGGGCGTAGGCGAAGTTGACGATGGCCGCGGCCGAACCGGTGGCCGAGGAGCGGCCGCTGCTGGAGGAACCGCCGGTGACGGCGGCACCGCTGCCGTCGTCGGAGGCGGAGGCGTTGGTCAGGGAGGAGCGGCCGGAGCTGCGGTTGGCACGCTCGGCGTCGGCCTTGCGGTCGGCCTCCTGCTTCGCCTTCTGCTCGGCGGCCTTCTGGGCGTCTTCCTTCGCCTGCTTCGCCTCGGCGGCGGCACCCGTACGGGCGCTCTCCTCCTGGGCGTTCAGCTCGCCGGTGACGGCGGCCTCGACGGCGGCGACGCGGGTGTTCTCGGCGGCCGTGTTGACCGCGTTGGAGACCTCGGTGCCGAGGTCCAGGCTGAGGACCGGCATCTCCAGCGTCGTCTCGGCCACGGGCTCGGTAGACGGGGACGCGCTCGCGGTGCCGGCCATGGCCAGGGTGCTGAGGACGCCACCGGCAACTCCGGCGCGGACCGCGAGCTTCGAGGCGCTGCGGCGGGGCTTCCGGTGGCTGGGTATGTGAGCGGTGTGGGACATGGGACAACCGCTATCAGGGGTGCAGGGTCACCTTCAAGAAACGTGGTCTGCGCCACAGTTGCGGGAAAAGCCGGGTAACCGGGCGCGCCGCGCCCCTTATTGACGCCGTAACGGACAGATCGGACACCCCTTCGCAAGGCTGTGATCATGGGGTTTCAGCAATAAGTCCGAATTGATCCACCGCCTACCATCCACCCGCACAGATGGCCAAGCCTCCTTTTTGCGGGCCATGATCGATGTGTCGCAGGTCACAGTTACCTGCCGCCGTGAGGGCGCTGTGGCCGGTCCGTGATCCGACCGTGAACTCGCCGTGCGCTTACCGCGCCCTCGCCGTGCGGTTCCCGTGCGGTCCGCCGCGGGCCGGGGTGCTCGTGAACGCGTGCACATCCTTCCGGCGCCGGATCCGGCGTCCACTTCCGTACCGCCGGGCCCCCCGGGCGGGGGAAGCCGATTCCTTTATCACTCCGGTCGCCCAGCCGCCAATTTGCCTGTAGCGGCCAGTCTTTGATAGTGCAAGCCCGCCTCTACCTGCGGTAACGCGGCCGGATGTCACGTTTGGTGATCATGTGGATGCCTTGCGTACGAAGATCACCACTCATCGGGCTTCATGATCGTTCGTCAGGTGGTGGAGATCACAAACTCGGTGTTGTTACCCGTGTCGCAGATCACAGACCGCCAGGCATAAGATGCGCACCAGTCTGGCTTGTGAACTGCCTCACATGCGACCAACGGTCAAGGACGACTGGAAGGAGCGAGGAGCGTGAATGCCTACGCACCCATCCTCGTGCTCGGCGCCATCGGCGCAGGGTTTGCGATCTTCTCCGTGGTCATGGCCACGCTGATCGGCCCAAAACGGTACAACCGGGCGAAGCTTGAAGCGTACGAGTGCGGCATCGAGCCCACCCCGATGCCCGCCGGCGGCGGTCGCTTCCCCATCAAGTACTACCTCACGGCGATGCTCTTCATCGTCTTCGACATCGAGATCGTCTTCCTCTACCCCTGGGCCGTCACCTTCGACTCCCTGGGGATCTTCGGGCTCGTCGAGATGCTGCTCTTCGTGCTCACCGTCTTCGTCGCCTACGCATACGTCTGGCGCCGCGGCGGCCTGGAATGGGACTGAGGGGCTGAATTTTCCATGGGACTGGAAGAGAAGCTGCCGAGCGGCTTCCTGCTGACCACCGTCGAACAGGCCGCGGGCTGGGTGCGCAAGGCATCCGTCTTCCCGGCCACCTTCGGCCTCGCCTGCTGCGCCATCGAGATGATGACCACCGGCGCCGGCCGCTACGACCTCGCCCGCTTCGGCATGGAGGTCTTCCGCGGCTCCCCGCGCCAGGCCGACCTGATGATCGTCGCCGGCCGGGTCAGCCAGAAGATGGCGCCGGTGCTGCGGCAGGTGTACGACCAGATGCCCGCCCCCAAGTGGGTCATCTCCATGGGGGTCTGCGCCTCCTCGGGCGGCATGTTCAACAACTACGCGATCGTCCAGGGCGTCGACCACATCGTCCCGGTGGACATCTACCTGCCCGGCTGCCCGCCCCGCCCCGAGATGCTCATGGACGCGATCCTCAAGCTCCACCAGAAGATCCAGGGCTCCAAGCTCGGCGTGAACCGGGAAGAGGCGGCGCGCGAGGCGGAGGAGGCGGCCCTCAAGGCCCTCCCCACCATCGAGATGAAGGGGCTCCTGCGGTGAGCGACGAACCCGCCGTGGAGAACGGCAACGGCAACAACGTCCCCGCACCCCGGGCGGGCGCCCCCGGCCCCGAGGTGATCGGCGTCCGCAAGGGCATGTTCGGCGCCAGGAACGGCGGCGACACCAGCGGCTACGGCGGCCTGGTCCGCACCGTGGCCCTGCCCGGCGCCAGCTCCCGCCCGTACGGCTCCTATTTCGACGAGGTCGCCGACGAGCTGGAGGGGGCCCTGGAGGAGCAGGACCTGCTCCCGGAGAACGCGATCGAGAAGGTCGTCGTCGACCGCGGCGAGATGACCCTCCACATCGCCCGCGAGCACCTGCTGCGGGTGGCCTCCACCCTGCGCGACGACCCGGCCCTGCGCTTCGAGCTGTGCACCGGCGTCTCGGGCGTCCACTTCCCCGACGACCGGGGCCGCGAGCTGCACGCCGTCTACCACCTGCGCTCCCTCACCCACGGCCGGATCATCCGGCTGGAGGTGTCGGTGCCCGACGGCGACCCGCACCTCCCCTCGCTCGTCACGGTCTACCCGACCAACGACTGGCACGAGCGCGAGGCGTACGACTTCTTCGGCCTGGTCTTCGACGGCCACCCGGCCCTCACCCGGATCATGATGCCGGACGACTGGCAGGGCTTCCCGCAGCGCAAGGACTACCCGCTCGGCGGCATCCCCATCGAGTACAAGGGCGCCCAGATCCCGGCTCCCGACCAGCGGAGGTCGTACAGCTGATGTCGAACACCCCCAACGCCGCCGACCACGCGGCCTCCCGCGAGACCACCGAAGGCACCGTCTACACCGTCACCGGCGGCGACTGGGACGAGATCGTCCGGTCCGCGGCCAAGGCGGACGACGAGCGCATCGTCGTCAACATGGGCCCCCAGCACCCCTCCACCCACGGGGTGCTCCGCCTGATCCTGGAGATCGACGGCGAGACGGTCACCGAGGCCCGCTGCGGCATCGGCTACCTGCACACCGGCATCGAGAAGAACCTCGAATTCCGCAACTGGACGCAGGGCACCACCTTCGTCACGCGCATGGACTACCTCACGCCGTTCTTCAACGAGACGGCCTACTGCCTCGGCGTCGAGAAGCTCCTCGGCATCACCGACCAGATCCCGGACCGGGCCACCGTCATCCGCGTCCTGCTGATGGAGCTCAACCGCCTCTCCTCCCACCTGGTGTGCATCGCCACCGGCGGCATGGAGCTCGGCGCGACCACGATCATGATCTACGGCTTCCGGGACCGCGAGCTGATCCTCGACGTCTTCGAGCTGATCACCGGCCTGCGCATGAACCACGCCTTCGTCCGCCCCGGCGGCCTCGCCCAGGACCTGCCCCCCGGCGCGGTCGACCAGCTGCGCGAGTTCGTCAAGACGATGAAGAAGAACCTGCCGGAGTACGACAAGCTCGCCACCGGCAACCCCATCTTCAAGGCCCGCATGCAGGACGTCGGCTACCTCGACCTCGCCGGCTGCATGGCCCTCGGCGCCACAGGACCGATCCTGCGCTCGGCGGGCCTGCCGCACGACCTGCGCAAGACCGACCCCTACTGCGGCTACGACAGCTACGAGTTCGACGTCCCCACCACCGAGAGCTGCGACTCCTACGGGCGGTTCCTGATCCGCCTGGAGGAGATGCGCCAGTCGCTGCGGATCGTGGAGCAGTGCCTGGACCGGCTGGAGCCCGGCCCGGTCATGGTCGCCGACAAGAAGATCGCCTGGCCGGCGCAGCTCGCCATGGGTCCCGACGGCCTCGGCAACTCCCTCGACCACATCAAGAACATCATGGGCACCTCCATGGAGGCCCTCATCCACCACTTCAAGCTGGTGACCGAAGGCTTCCGGGTCCCCGCCGGACAGGCGTACGCGGCCGTCGAGTCCCCCAAGGGCGAGCTCGGCGTCCACGTGGTCTCCGACGGCGGCACCCGCCCCTACCGGGTCCACTTCCGCGACCCGTCCTTCACCAACCTGCAGGCCATGGCGGCGATGTGCGAAGGCGGCCAGGTCGCCGACGTCATCGTCGCCGTCGCCTCCATCGACCCCGTGATGGGAGGCGTCGACCGATGACGGCCGATGCAGTGAACACGGGCATCAGCCTCGGGATGCCGCAGCTCCCCGCCCCCGACTTCCCCGCCGAGGTACGCGCCCGGCTGGAAGCGGACGCGCAGGAGGTCATCGCCCGCTACCCCGACAGCCGCTCCGCGCTGCTGCCGCTCCTGCACCTGACGCAGTCCGAGGAGGGCTACGTCTCCCGCACCGGCATCCGCTTCTGCGCCGAGGTCCTCGGCCTGACCACCGCCGAGGTCACCGCCGTCGCCACCTTCTACACGATGTACCGGCGCAAGCCCTCCGGCGACTACCAGGTCGGGGTCTGTACCAACACCCTGTGCGCGGTGATGGGCGGCGACGCCATCTTCGACGAGCTCAAGGAGCACCTCGGGGTCGGCAACAACGAGACCACCCCCGACGGCAAGGTCACGCTGGAGCACATCGAGTGCAACGCGGCCTGCGACTACGCCCCCGTGGTGATGGTCAACTGGGAGTTCTTCGACAACCAGACCCCCGCGTCCGCCAAGGCCCTCGTCGACGACCTGCGCGCCGGCCGCCCGGTCGAGCCGACCCGGGGCGCGCCGCTGTGCACGTTCAAGGACACCGCCCGGATCCTGGCGGGCTTCCCCGACGGGCGCGAGGGCGCGGTGGAGGCGAGCGGCGGAGCGGGCCCCGCCTCCCTGATCGGCCTGCGCATCGCCCGCGGCGAATCCCCGCACGCCCCGGTCGTCCGCCCGCGCGCCGAGACCGGTACCGAGGGAGGGGAGTGATGTCCGTGTCGACCGAGATCGAGAAGAACGGCACCAGCCCGGAGAAGCTGCTCGCGCCCGTGCTGTCGGCGTTCTGGGACGAGCCCGAGTCGTGGACGCTGGAGACCTACCGGCGCCACGAGGGCTACGAGGGCCTGCGCAAGGCGCTCGCGATGACCCCGGACGAGGTGATCGCCTACGTCAAGGACTCGGGCCTGCGTGGACGCGGCGGCGCGGGCTTCCCCACCGGGATGAAGTGGCAGTTCATCCCGCAGGGCGACGGCAAGCCGCACTACCTCGTCGTGAACGCGGACGAGTCCGAGCCGGGAACCTGCAAGGACATCCCCCTCCTCTTCGCCAACCCGCACTCCCTCGTCGAGGGAATGATCATCGCCTGCTACGCGATCCGTTCGGAGCACGCCTTCATCTACCTGCGCGGTGAGACCGTCCCCGTGCTGCGGCGGCTGCACGAGGCCGTGCGCGAGGCGTACGCGGCCGGATACCTCGGCAAGGACATCGACGGCAGCGGACGCAACCTCGACATCACCGTGCACGCGGGAGCGGGCGCGTACATCTGCGGCGAGGAGACGGCACTGCTCGACTCCCTCGAAGGCCGGCGCGGTCAGCCCCGGCTGCGTCCCCCCTTCCCCGCGGTCGAGGGCCTCTACGCGTGCCCCACTGTCGTCAACAACGTGGAGTCCATCGCCTCGGTTCCCGCGATCCTCAACAAGGGCAAGGACTGGTTCAAGGCGATGGGGACGGAGAAGTCCCCCGGCTTCACCCTCTACTCCCTCTCCGGGCACGTGGCCGGCCCCGGCCAGTACGAGGCCCCCCTCGGCATCACCCTGCGCCAGCTCCTCGACATGAGCGGCGGCATGCGCCCCGGACACCGGCTGAAGTTCTGGACCCCCGGCGGCTCCTCCACCCCCATGTTCACCGACGAACACCTCGACGTCCCGCTGGACTACGAGGGCGTGGGCGCGGCCGGCTCCATGCTCGGCACCAAGGCCCTCCAGTGCTTCGACGAGACCACCTGCGTGGTGCGCGCCGTCACCCGCTGGACCGAGTTCTACGCCCACGAGTCCTGCGGCAAGTGCACGCCCTGCCGCGAGGGCACGTACTGGCTGGTCCAGCTGCTGCGCGACATCGAGGCCGGCAAGGGCGTCATGTCCGACCTCGACAAGCTGAACGACATCGCCGACAACATCAACGGCAAGTCCTTCTGCGCGCTCGGCGACGGCGCGGCCAGCCCGATCTTCTCCTCGCTGAAGTACTTCCGCGCGGAGTACGAGCAGCACATCACCGGGAAGGGCTGCCCCTTCGACCACCGGAAGTCGACCCTGTGGGCCGACGGTCCGGCAGAGAACTCCGAGGTGAACGCATGACCGTCGCCACCAGTGCCCCCGCCGGCGGGGGCGAGGCCGCCAAGCCCCCGCAGGACGACCTGGTCACGCTGACCATCGACGGCGCCGAACTGTCCGTACCCAAGGGGACCCTGGTCATCCGGGCCGCCGAACAGCTCGGCATCGAGATCCCCCGGTTCTGCGACCACCCCCTCCTCGACCCGGCCGGCGCCTGCCGCCAGTGCATCGTCGAGGTCGAGGGCCAGCGCAAGCCGATGGCCTCCTGCACCATCACCTGCACCGACGGCATGGTCGTCCGCACCCAGCTGACTTCCGAGACCGCGGACAAGGCCCAGCGCGGGGTGATGGAGCTGCTGCTCATCAACCACCCGCTGGACTGCCCCGTCTGCGACAAGGGCGGCGAGTGCCCGCTGCAGAACCAGGCGATGTCGCACGGCAACGCCGAGTCCCGGTTCGAGGGGCGCAAGCGGACCTACGAGAAGCCCGTCGCGATCTCCACGCAGGTGCTGCTGGACCGCGAGCGGTGCGTGCTGTGCGCGCGCTGCACCCGCTTCTCCAACCAGGTCGCCGGCGACCCGATGATCGAACTGGTCGAGCGCGGCGCACTCCAGCAGGTCGGCACCGGCGAGGGCGACCCGTTCGAGTCGTACTTCTCCGGCAACACCATCCAGATCTGCCCCGTCGGCGCCCTCACCTCGGCCGCCTACCGGTTCCGCTCCCGCCCCTTCGACCTCGTCTCCTCCCCGAGCGTATGCGAGCACTGCGCGGGCGGCTGCGCCACCCGGACCGACCACCGGCGCGGGAAGGTGCTGCGCCGCCTCGCCGCCGAGGACCCCGAGGTCAACGAGGAGTGGATCTGCGACAAGGGCCGCTTCGCGTTCCGTTACGCGCAGCGCCCGGACCGGCTGACCACCCCGCTGGTGCGCGGGGCCGACGGGGTCCTCGCCCCGGCGAGCTGGCCCGAGGCGCTGGAGGCCGCGGCCGCCGGGCTCACCGCCGCGCGCGGCCGGGCCGGCGTCCTGACCGGCGGCCGGCTGACCGTCGAGGACGCCTACGCGTACGCCAAGTTCGCCCGGGTGGTCCTCGACACCAACGACATCGACTTCCGGGCCCGGGTGCACAGCGCGGAGGAGACCGAGTTCCTGGCGGCCTCCGTCGCCGGCACCGGCAAGGACCTCGACGGCACGGGCGTCACGTACGCCTCCCTGGAGGCCGCCCCGGCCGTGCTGCTGGTGGGCATCGAGGCCGAGGAGGAGGCCCCCGGGGTCTTCCTGCGGCTGCGCAAGGCCCACCGCAAGCGGGGCCAGAAGACGTACGCGCTCGCGCCGTTCGCCACCCGGGGCCTGACGAAGGCGGGCGGCACCCTGCTGGCCGCCGCCCCCGGCACCGAGCCGGAGTGGCTGGACGCCCTGGCCTCCCGCACCGGGCTGGAGACCGGGGGCGCCGAGGCCGCCGAGGCGCTCCGCAAGCCCGGGGCCGTCCTCGTCGTCGGGGAGCGTCTCGCCGGGGTGCCCGGCGCGCTGACCGCCGCCGTACGGGCGGCCACCGCGACCGGGGCCCGGCTGGTGTGGATCCCGCGCCGGGCCGGGGAGCGGGCCGCGATCGAGGCGGGCGCCCTGCCGTCCCTGCTGCCGGGCGGCCGCCCGGCCACCGACCCGCGGGCCCGCGACGAGGTCGCCGGCGCCTGGGGGCTGGAGGCGCTGCCGCACCGCTACGGCCGCGACACCGGCCAGATCATCGAGGCCGCCGCCGGCGGCGAGCTGGGCGCGCTGCTGGTCGCGGGTGTGGAGCTCGCCGACCTGCCCGACCCGCGGCGGGCCCGCACCGCGCTCAAGGAGGCCTTCGTGGTCTCCCTGGAGCTGCGGCCCGGCGAGGTCACCGACCTGGCGGACGTGGTCCTGCCGGTCGCCGCCGTCGCCGAGAAGGCGGGCACGTTCGTCAACTGGGAGGGCCGCGTCCGCCCGTTCGAGGCCGCCCTCAAGCCCGACCAGATGACCCGCCGCCTCGCCCCGGCCGACGCCCGCGTGCTGCACATGCTGGCCGACGCCGCCGACCGGCCCATCGCCCTGCCCGACGTGCACGCCGTACGCCGGGAGCTGGAGCGGCTCGGCCCCTGGGAGGGCGACCTCGCCCCCGAGCGGTCCACCGGCCCGGAGCCGCTGCCCCGGCCCGGCGCGGGCGAGGCCGTACTCGCCGGGCACCGGCTGCTGCTGGACCTGGGCCGGCTCCAGGAGGGCGACGAGGCCCTGGCCGGGACCCGGCACGAGGCCGCGGCCCGCCTCTCGGCCGCCACGGCCGCCGAGACCGGCGTCAAGGACGGCGACCTCCTCGCCGTCACCGGCCCGGCCGGCTCGGTGGAACTCCCGCTGCGGATCACCGAGATGCCCGACCGGGTCGTGTGGCTCCCCCTGAACTCCACCGGCTCCGGCGTCCTCGCCGACACCGGCGCCCTGCCCGGCGGCCTCGTCCGCATCGGACCGGCGCCGGCCCCGGCCGCCCCCGCCAAGGAGGTGCGAGCGTGAGCACCCTCGCCCACATCGCGGCGCAGCAGCCGCACGTCCTCGCCGCCGAGGACCTGTCCCTGTTCGGCACGGACGTCTGGTGGCTCGTCCTCGTCAAGGCGGTGTTCTGCTTCGCCTTCCTGATGGTGACCGTGCTGTTCTCCATCGTCTGGGAGCGCAAGGTCGTCGCCTGGATGCAGCTGCGCATCGGCCCCAACCGGCACGGGCCCTGGGGCATGCTCCAGTCCCTCGCCGACGGCGTGAAGCTGATGCTGAAGGAGGACGTGGTCGTCAAGCGGGCCGACAAGGTGGTGTACGTCCTGGCGCCGGTCATCGCGGCGATCCCGGCGTTCATGGCCATCGCGGTGATCCCGTTCGGCCCGTCCGGCAACGAGGTCTCGATCTTCGGGCAGCGCACCACGATGCAGCTGACCGACCTGCCGATCGCGATGCTGTACGTCCTGGCCGTGGCCTCGGTCGGCATCTACGGGATCGTCCTCGCGGGCTGGTCCTCCGGCTCGACGTACCCGCTGCTCGGCGGTCTGCGCTCCTGCGCGCAGATGATCTCGTACGAGATCGCGATGGGCGCGGCCTTCGCCTCGGTCTTCCTCTACTCCGGGTCGATGTCGACCTCGCAGATCGTGGAGGCGCAGGCGGACCGCTGGTACATCGTGCTGCTGCCGGTGTCGTTCATCATCTACGTGATCACGATGGTCGGCGAGACGAACCGCGCCCCGTTCGACATGCCGGAGTCCGAGGGCGACCTGGTCGGCGGCTTCAACACCGAGTACTCCTCCATCAAGTTCGCGCTGTTCATGCTGGCCGAGTACGTCAACATGGTCACGGTCTCGGCGGTCTCGGTCACCCTCTTCCTGGGCGGCTGGCGGGCCCCGGCGCCGATCTCCACGTACTGGGAGGGCGCGAACCACGGCTGGTGGCCGATGCTCTGGTTCGTCATCAAGGTGCAGCTGCTGCTGTTCTTCTTCATCTGGCTGCGCGGCACGCTGCCGCGCGTGCGCTACGACCAGCTGATGAAGCTCGGCTGGAAGGTGCTGATCCCGGTCTCCGTGGTCTGGCTGATGCTGGTCGCCACCGTCCGGGCGCTGCGCAACGAGCGCTACGACTTCTCGGAGATCGTTCTCTACGTCGGCGGGGCCGTCGTGGCGATCCTGCTGCTGACCTCCGTCGCCGACCACTTCCGCGACAAGCGCGAGAAGACGGCCGCCGAGCGGGCCGGCAAGGCCGCGGCCGCCGAGCCCTTCGACCCGATGGCGGGCGGTTTCCCCGTACCGCCCAAGCCCGGCCAGCACCTGGCACCCGTACCGCGCAGGCGGCCCCGCGCGGAGCGGGAGCTGATTGTCAGTGGCGGGACGAATACTGACAGTGACCGAGAGGAGGGTTGAGACGTGTCTGACGAGAAGTCCGAAAAGTGGCAGAACCCGGTGGCCGGCTTCGGCGTGACCTTCAAGGCCATGTTCAAGAAGCGCCTCACCGAGCAGTACCCGGAGCAGGAGAAGACCACCGCTCCGCGGTTCCACGGAAGGCACCAGCTCAACCGGCACCCCGACGGTCTGGAGAAGTGCATCGGCTGCGAGCTGTGCGCCTGGGCCTGTCCCGCCGACGCGATCTACGTGGAGGGCGCGGACAACACGGAGGAGGAGCGCTACTCCCCGGGCGAGCGGTACGGGCGGGTCTACCAGATCAACTACGCCCGCTGCATCCTGTGCGGGCTCTGCATCGAGGCCTGTCCGACCCGGGCGCTGACGATGACGAACGAGTTCGAACTGGCCGACGCCAGCCGCGAGTCGCTGATCTACACCAAGGAGCAGCTCCTCGCCGGACTGACCGAGGGCATGGTCGACACCCCGCACTCGATCTTCCCCGGCATGGACGAGCAGGACTACTACCGGGGCCTGGTGACGGGTGCCGCGCCCGGTACCGAACGGCAGGTGGCGGTCTCCAAGGGCGAGGTCCCGGCCTCGAACGGCGCCGGGAACGGCGCTGCCGCCGAGGGGGTCGGAGCATGAGCGCCCTCGCGGCCGCCGCCACCACGACCTCCACCGGTGAGGCCATCCAGTTCTGGGTGCTCGCCGTCGTCGCCGTCATCGGCGCGCTCTGCACGATCCTGATGAAGAAGGCCGTGCACAGCGCCCTGTGCCTGGCCGGGACGATGATCGTCCTCGCGGTCTTCTACCTCGCCAACGGGGCCTACTTCCTGGGCGTGGTCCAGGTCATCGTCTACACCGGCGCCATCATGATGCTGTTCCTCTTCGTGGTCATGCTCGTCGGCGTCACGGCGGCGGACTCGCTGAAGGAGACCATCAAGGGCCAGCGCTGGCTCGCCGCCCTGTGCGGGCTCGGCTTCGGCATCCTGCTGATCGCCGGCCTCGCCAACGCGAAGCTGACCCACTTCAACGGCCTCGGCCGGGTCAACTCCGCGGGGCACGTCGAGGGCCTGGCCCAGCTGATCTTCACCCGCTACATCTTCGCCTTCGAGATCACCGGCGCCCTGCTGATCACGGCGGCCGTCGGCGCGATGGTGCTCACCCACCGCGAGCGCACCGAGCGGGCCGCCACCCAGCGCGAGCTCTCCGAGAAGCGCGTCCGCGAGGGCGTCCAGGTCCCGCCGCTGCCCGCCCCCGGCGTCTACGCCCGGCACAACGCCGTGGACATCGCCGGTCTGCTGCCCGACGGCACCCCGTCCGAGCTGACCGTCAACAAGACGCTGCGCGCCCGCGGCCAGATCCGTGACGTGTCCACCGAGGCCCTGGACGACCTCAAGGCGCTGGAGCAGCGCTCCGCGGAGCGTCTGGGCCGGGACTCCCGAGAGGAGGCCTCGAAGTGAATCCGGTCAACTACCTGTACCTGGCCGCCCTGCTGTTCACCATCGGCGCGGCCGGCGTCCTCATCCGGCGCAACGCCATCGTGCTGTTCATGTGCGTCGAGCTGATGCTCAACGCCTGCAATCTGGCGTTCGTGGCCTTCTCCCGGATGCACGGCAACCTCGACGGCCAGATCATCGCGTTCTTCACGATGGTCGTCGCCGCCGCGGAGGTCGTGGTGGGCCTCGCGATCATCGTGTCGCTGTTCCGTACCCGCCACTCGGCCTCGGTCGACGACGCCAGCCTGATGAAGCTGTAAGGGGCGTTCACAGTGGAGAATCTGATTGCGCTGCTGGTGGGCGCGCCCCTGCTCGGAGCGGCGGTGCTGCTGTGCGGCGGCCGGCGCCTCGACAAGGCCGGCCACTGGCTCGGGACCCTGCTCGCCGCGGTCTCCTTCGGCATCGGCGTGGCCCTCTTCGCCGACATGCTGGGGCGCGGCGCCGAGGACCGCACCCTCTACCAGCACCTGTTCAGCTGGGTGTCGGTGGGGAGCTTCCAGGCGGACTTCGCCTTCCGGCTCGACCAGCTGTCGATGACCTTCGTCCTGCTGATCTCCGGGGTGGGCACGCTCATCCACGTGTACTCGATCGGGTACATGGAGCACGACGAGCGCCGCCGCCGCTTCTTCGGCTACCTCAACCTGTTCGTCGCGGCGATGCTGCTGCTCGTCCTCGCCGACAACTACCTGCTGCTGTACTTCGGCTGGGAGGGCGTCGGCCTCGCCTCGTACCTCCTGATCGGGTTCTGGCAGCACAAGCCCAGCGCGGCCACCGCCGCGAAGAAGGCCTTCCTGGTCAACCGCGTCGGCGACATCGGCCTGTCGATCGCCATCATGCTGATGTTCACCACCTTCGGGACCTTCGCCTTCGGGCCGGTCCTCGCCAACGCGGACAAGGCGTCGGAGGGCACGCTGACGGCGATCGGCCTGATGCTGCTCCTGGCCGCCTGCGGCAAGTCGGCCCAGGTGCCGCTCCAGTCCTGGCTCGGTGACGCGATGGAGGGCCCGACCCCGGTCTCGGCCCTGATCCACGCGGCGACCATGGTCACCGCCGGTGTCTACCTGATCGTCCGCTCCGGCGCGATCTTCAACGCGGCGCCCGACGCGCAGCTGGTCGTCACCGTCGTCGGCGCGGTCACGCTGCTCTTCGGTGCGATCGTCGGTTGCGCCAAGGACGACATCAAGAAGGCCCTCGCCGGGTCCACGATGTCGCAGATCGGCTACATGGTCCTCGCCGCGGGCCTCGGACCCGTCGGCTACGTCTTCGCGATCATGCACCTGGTGACGCACGGCTTCTTCAAGGCCGGCCTCTTCCTCGGCGCGGGTTCCGTGATGCACGGGATGAACGACGAGGTGGACATGCGCAAGTACGGCGGCCTGCGCAGGTACATGCCGGTCACCTTCGTCACCTTCGGCCTCGGATACCTCGCCATCATCGGCTTCCCGGGCCTGTCGGGCTTCTTCTCCAAGGACAAGATCATCGAGGCGGCCTTCGCGAAGGGCGGCACCGAGGGCTGGATCCTCGGCGGGGCGGCCCTGCTGGGCGCCGGCATCACCGCCTTCTACATGACCCGCGTCATGCTCCTCACCTTCTTCGGCGAGAAGCGCTGGCAGCCCGCCCCCGACGCCGACCAGGTGCCGAGCGCCGAGCCGGCCGCCGAGCACCGGGCCGGGCGCATGCCGCACCCGCACGAGTCCCCGAAGTCCATGACCATCCCGATGATCGTGCTGGCCTTCGGCTCGGTCTTCGCGGGCGCCTTCTTCGGGCTCGGCGACCGCTTCCTGAACTGGCTGGAGCCGGTCACCGGCTACGAGCACGGCAACCCGCCGGTCGGCGCCCTGACGGTCACCCTGTCCACTATGGTGGTCCTCGCCGTCGGCGTCGCCATCGCCTGGTCGATGTACGGCAGGAAGCCCGTCCCGGTCGTCGCCCCGCGCGGCTCGTTCCTCACCCGGGCGGCCCGCCGGGACCTGTTCCAGGACGACTTCAACCACGTCGTCCTCGTGCGCGGCGGAGAGCACCTGACCCGCTCGCTCGTGTACGTCGACCACAGCCTGGTCGACGGAGTGGTCAACGGGACGGCCGCCTCGGTCGGCGGGCTCTCGGGCCGGCTGCGCAAGCTGCAGAACGGCTACGCCCGCAGCTACGCGGTCTCGATGTTCGGGGGCACGGTGGTCCTGATCGCCGCGACCCTGCTGATGAGGGCGGTGTGACATGACTTTCCCGCTTCTGACGGTGACGGCCGCGGTCCCCGCGGTCGGCGCGGTCCTCACCGCCGCCGTCCCGGCCAAACAGCGCACCGCCGCCAAGTGGCTCGCGCTGCTGTTCTCCCTGGCGACACTGGCCCTGGCCGTGCTCGTCGCGGTCCGCTTCGAGCCCGGCGGCGCCCGCTACCAGCTCACCGAATCCCACGCCTGGATCGCCGACTTCGGCGTCCGCTACGAACTGGGCGTGGACGGCATCGGGGTGGCGCTCATCGCGCTCACCGCCCTGCTGATCCCCTTCGTGATCGGCGCCGGCTGGAACGACGCCGACCCCCTGGAGACCAACTCTTCGCGCTGGCGCCCCACCCAGGGCTTCTTCGCCCTGATCCTCATGGTCGAGGCGATGGTGGTGATCTCCTTCGAGGCCACCGACGTCTTCCTCTTCTACATCTTCTTCGAAGCCATGCTCATCCCGATGTACTTCCTCATCGGCGGCTTCGGGGACCGGGCCCACGCGGGCTCCGACGAGAACGCCGCCGCCCAGCGCTCCTACGCGGCCGTCAAGTTCCTCCTCTACAACCTGGTCGGCGGCCTGATCATGCTCGCCGCCGTCATCGGGCTGTACGTGGTCGCCGGGAACTTCTCCCTCCAGGAGATCGCCGCCGCCCGCGCCGCCGGCACCCTCGACATGGCGACCAACACCGAGCGGCTGCTCTTCCTCGGCTTCTTCTTCGCCTTCGCGGTGAAGGCCCCGCTGTGGCCGCTGCACACCTGGCTGCCCAACGCGATGGGCGAGGCCACCGCCCCGGTCGCCGTACTGATCACCGCGGTCGTCGACAAGGTCGGCACCTTCGCGATGCTCCGCTTCTGCCTCGGCCTCTTCCCCGAGGCCAGCAAGTGGGCCACCCCCGTCATCCTCGTCCTGGCCCTGATCAGCATCGTCTACGGCGCGCTGCTCGCGGTCGGACAGCGGGACATCAAGCGGCTGGTCGCGTACGCGTCGATCTCGCACTTCGGCTTCATCATCCTGGGCATCTTCGCGATGACCTCCCAGGGCCAGTCCGGGGCGACGCTCTACATGGTCAACCACGGGATCTCCACGGCGGCGCTGATGCTCGTCGCCGGGTTCCTGATCTCCCGGCGCGGCTCCCGCCTCATCGCCGACTACGGCGGTGTCCAGAAGGTGGCCCCGGTCCTCGCCGGCACCTTCCTGATCGGCGGCCTCGCCACCCTGTCCCTGCCGGGACTGGCCCCCTTCGTCAGCGAGTTCCTGGTCCTGGTCGGCACCTTCGCCCGGTACCCGGTCCTCGGCGCCATCGCCACCATCGGCATCGTGCTCGCCGCCCTCTACACCCTGGTCCTCTACCAGCGGACCATGACCGGCCCCGTGAAGGAGGAGGTCCGCACGCTGCCGGACCTGCGCCCGCGGGAGCTGCTGGTGGTCGCCCCGCTGATCGCGCTGCTGATCGGGCTGGGCGTCTACCCGAAGGTGCTCACCGACATCGTCAACCCGGCGGTGCAGCACACGCTGTCGGACGTGAAGAAGACGGACCCCAAGCCTGAGGTCGCCGTCGAAGCCAAGAACGGGGAGGCGGTCAAGTGAGCGCCGCGACTGCTGCCCAGGGCCTGCTGACACTGGCGGCCAACGGACCGGCCGACAAGATCCCGGCCCCGCACATCGAGTACGCCCAGCTCGCGCCCACGCTGATCGTGGTGGGCGCGGCCGTCCTCGGCGTCCTCGTCGAGGCCTTCGTCCCGCGCAGGTCCCGCTACCACGTCCAGGTGTTCCTCGCCGTCGCCTCGCTCGCCGCGGCCTTCGCGGCGGTCGTCGGCCTCGCCGCCGGCGGGTACGGGAACAGCAAGGCGCACATCGCGGCCATGGGCGCCATCGCCGTCGACGGCCCCGCCCTGTTCCTCCAGGGCACCATCCTGCTCGCCTCGGTCGTGGCCGTGTTCACCTTCGCCGAGCGCCGCCTCGACCCGAAGGCGCACGGCAACCGGGTGGACTCCTTCGCCGCCCAGGCCGCGTCGGTACCGGGCAGTGACAGCGAGAAGGCCGCCGTCAAGGCCGGGTTCACCACCACCGAGGTGTTCCCGCTGGCCCTGTTCGCCATCTCCGGGATGCTGATCTTCCCGGCGGCCAACGACCTGCTGACCCTGTTCATCGCGCTGGAGGTCTTCTCCCTCCCGCTCTACCTGCTCTGCGCCGTCGCCCGCCGCCAGCGGCTGATGTCGCAGGAGGCGGCCGTCAAGTACTTCCTGCTCGGCGCCTTCTCCTCGGCGTTCCTGCTCTTCGGCATCGCCCTGCTCTACGGCTACGCGGGCTCCGTCTCCTACGCGGTGATCGCCGACGTGGTCGACGGCACCGTCACCGCCGTCGACCCGGCGCTCGCCTCCACCATGGGCAACGACGCGCTCCTCCTCATCGGCGGCGCGCTGATCCTGATGGGCCTGCTCTTCAAGGTCGGCGCCGTCCCCTTCCACATGTGGACCCCGGACGTCTACCAGGGCGCCCCCACCCCCGTGACCGGCTTCATGGCCGCCGCGACCAAGGTGGCCGCCTTCGGCGCCCTGCTGCGCCTGCTCTACGTGGTCCTGCCCGGGCTGCGCTGGGACTGGCGGCCGGTGATGTGGGGCGTCGCCATCGTGACGATGCTCGCGGGCGCGGTGATCGCCGTGACCCAGACGGACGTCAAGCGGCTGCTGGCGTACTCCTCGATCGCGCACGCCGGGTTCATCCTGGCCGGTGTGATCGCCACGTCGGCGGAGGGCGTCAAGTCCGTCCTCTTCTACCTGGGCGCCTACTCCTTCGTGACGATCGGCGCGTTCGCGGTGGTCACGCTGGTGCGCGACGCGGGCGGCGAGGCCACGCACCTGTCGAAGTGGGCGGGGCTCGGGCGGCGTTCGCCGCTCACCGCGGCCGTCTTCGCGGTGTTCCTGCTGGCCTTCGCCGGCATCCCGCTGACCTCCGGCTTCGCCGGGAAGTTCGCCGTGTTCAAGGCGGCCGCGGAGGGCGGGGCCGGGGCGCTGGTCGTCGTCGGTGTGATCTCGTCGGCGATCGCCGCGTTCTTCTACATCCGGGTGATCGTGCTGATGTTCTTCAGCGAACCCAAGGCCGACGGGCCGACGGTGGCGGTGCCCTCGCCGCTGACGATGACCACCATCGCGGTGGGCGTCGCCGTCACCCTGGTGCTGGGCGTCGCGCCGCAGTACTTCCTGGACCTGGCGGGGCACGCGAGCACCTTCGTGCGCTGACCGTCCCCGTCGCAGGCCGCGGGCCCGGCTCCCCCTCGGGGGAGCCGGGCCCACGTGCGTTGCGGGCTTTCGCGACACCCGCTAACCGTGGTCGGCGTGCATCGGGTCGGGCTTGGCGTTGCCGGGGCACTTCAGGGCGGTGTTCCAGTTGTGGAAGCGGCCCGCCGGGTTGTCCCGGTACGCCCACATGTGCAGGTCGTAGTGCTTGGGCATGCCCGTCCAGTGGCCGGGCATGGGCCCGTCGAAGGGCAGGCCGAACATCGACGGCCGGTCGTCCTTGGTGCTCAGGTCCTGGTCCTTGTCGCGGACCATCCACTCCACCGTCTCCAGCTTGCGGCGGCCGTTGCGGTCCTTGGCGGTGCTGTAGAGCAGCGCCGTCGGCCTGGCGGGGTCCGTCGAACCCCAGTTGGATTCCTTCACGTAGTGGTAGCCCATGGCGCCCACCCCGAAGGGGTTGGTCATGCACTCCTGGCCGTGCGGGACGTACCCGTCCTTGATCGCCTCCCGCTCGTCCACGTACTTGGCGGTCACCGCCATGGCCGTGGCCATGTCGCGCATCGCCTTCGCGTCGTGCGGGTCGGGCGCCGGACCGTCCACGGCGTGCGCCGGCGTGCGCCGGGGGCAGGGCCGCCAGGACGATGGACGCGCCGGCGACGGCACAGGCGGACAGGGCCTTGAGACCGCGGGCTGCGGGCATGGGAGCTCCTGGTGTTCTGGGGTCCCGTAGGGGGCTTGCGTTCCACCATCGGGTCGGGGCCCGGGCCGTGCACGCGGCGGGCCGCCGAACGGGCGCCGCCGAACGGGGCGGGCTACGGGGAGGTGGCCGCCGGGGAGGGCGTCACGGCCGGGGCCACGGGAGTGGCGGGGGCATCCGGGGCGGTGGGGGAGGCAGGGG
>NZ_JZWV01001338.1 GCF_000966975.1 Streptomyces katrae
TGCGTTTACGGCCTGCAGGCCGGCGCTGGGTGCTCTAGGGTTTCCGTTGGAGGACACGATGACAGCACAGCACACCGAGGCTGACGGCCCCCTCATCCCTCAGCCAGCCATGACCCGTGAGGCTCTCCGAGATGCCGTCCGGCGACTGGACATGCGGAGCCTCGCGGAGTTCGACACTGAATGTCATGAAGCGTTCGATCGCGCGGCTGAGACCGGAGCCATCAACCCACTCCGGTTCTTTTTGATCAAGTGGGCCACTCACGTCGCCATTCAGCGATGGCCGGCCAGAGCTGGGGCGCTGGCCGAGGCACAGCGGCTGGCTGGGGATCCAACGGTGGAGGACAAGGTTTTCCGGGCCGCCATGGAGACCAGTAGCCGCATTCTGGCAGAGGCCCAGCAGGAGATTGGTCTGTGACCGGACGGGGGGAGGCGGTCGAGAACGAGCAGGGCTGGGCGTGGGAGTGTGATCCAAGCCGTATCTGGGTTCTGGGCGAGATGGCTGACGAGCATCAGGCACTCGTCAGTGGGGTGATGGACGGTCTGGTTGATCTTGCCTCGATGGGTATCGATCCGAAGACCGGGAGTCTCTATGAGGATCCGGCGCCCATGCGGCTGCGTACCTACGAGGACGAGCGGCTGATGGTCTGGTACCAGACGATCCGCCATCGTCATCGTGTCTACCTGAAGCGCGTCAACCTCTAGAGCCGCCCGGCTCCCTTCAGGGCGAGGTAGGTGTCCGCCAGGGCTGGGGCCAGGGTGTCCGGGGTGGCGTCGACCACGTGGACGCCGTGGCGGGTGAGCTGGTCCGCCGTGCGGCGGCGTTGGGTCTGGGTCTGTGTGGCGGCGGCGGCCTCGTAGACCGCGTCCACGGAGCCGCGCGAGGCGGCCATCGACGCGATGTGGGGGTCGGCCACCGAGGCCAGGATCACCGTGTGGCGCTGGGTGAGGCGGGGGAGGAGCGGGAGCAGGCCCTCTTCCACGGGGGCCGCGTCCAGGCTCGTCAGAAGGACCACCAGGGAGCGGCGCGGGGCGCTGCGCAGGACGGTGGAGACCAGGCCGCGGGAGTCCGTCTCGACCAGTTCCGGCTCCAGGCCGGCCATCGCGTTCACGAAGGCCGGCAGGACGTCGGCGGCCGCGCGGCCCTGGACCAGGGCGCGGGTGCGGCGGTCGTGGGCCAGCAGGTCCACGCGGTCGCCGGCGCGGGTGGCCAGGGCAGCCAGCAGCAGGGCCGCGTCCATGGCGGAGTCCAGGCGGGGAGCGTCGCCGACGCGGCCGGCCGAGGTGCGGCCGGTGTCGAGACAGATCAGGATGTGCCGGTCGCGTTCCGGACGCCAGGTGCGGACGGCGACCTCGTGCCGGCGGGCGGTGGCCCGCCAGTCGATGGAGCGGGTGTCGTCGCCGGGGACGTAGTCGCGGAGGCTGTCGAACTCGGTTCCCTCACCGCGCGTCAGGACGCTGGTGCGGCCGTCGAGTTCGCGCAGGCGCGCGAGGCGGGACGGGAGGTGCTTGCGGCTGGTGAAGGGCGGCAGGACCCGGACCGTCCAGGGGACGGTGTGGGAGCCCTGGCGGGCCAGGAGGCCCAGGGGCCCGTACGAGCGGATCGTGACGCGGTCCGCCCGGCGGTCGCCGCGGCGGGTGGGGCGCAGCCGGGTGGTGAGGCGGCGGCGTTCCCCGGCGGGGACGGTCAGCTCGTGGCGCGAGGCGGCCGTCTCGGTGCCCGGGGCCCAGCTGCTCGGGGGCCACGCGTCGCGGACGCGGGCGCGCAGCGGTCGGGTCCCGGGGTTGGTGACGGTCAGGTGCACGTCGGCGGTCTCGCCGAGGCGGACCGAGGTGTCACCCGACCGGGTGAGGCGCAGGGTGCGGACGGGTGCGGCGAGGGCGTAGTCGAGCGCGCAGGCCAGGCCGAGGGTGCCGTTGACGGCGAGGAGGCCCGTCCAGCTCGGTTCGAGGAGGCCGACGGGCAGGCTGCCGAGGGCCGCCAGGAGGGCGGCGCGTCCGGTGAGGGCCATCAGCGGGGGACGGGGACGTGGGTGAGGATCGCCGAGATGACGGAGTCGGCGGTGACGCCTTCCATTTCGGCCTCCGGGCGGAGCTGGACGCGGTGGCGCAGGGTCGGCAGGGCGAGCGCCTTCACGTCGTCGGGGGTGACGTAGTCGCGGCCGGTGAGCCAGGCCCAGGCGCGGGAGGTGGCCAGCAGGGCGGTCGCGCCGCGCGGGGAGACGCCGAGGGTGAGGGACGGCGATTCGCGGGTGGCGCGGCAGATGTCGACGACGTAGCCGGTGATCTCGGGGGAGACGGTGACGCGGGTGACGGCCTCGCGGGCGGCTTCGAGCTCCTGGGCGCCGGCGACGGGGCGGATGCCGGCGGAGTGCAGGTCGCGCGGGTCGAAGCCGGCGGCGTGCCGAGTCAGTACGCCGATCTCGTCCTCGCGGGAGGGGAGGGGCACGTTGAGCTTGAGGAGGAAGCGGTCGAGCTGGGCTTCGGGGAGCGGGTAGGTGCCCTCGTACTCGACGGGGTTCATGGTCGCGGCGACGAGGAAGGGCTCGGGGAGTTTGCGGGGGGTGCCGTCGACCGTGACCTGGCGCTCCTCCATGGCCTCCAGGAGGGAGGACTGGGTCTTGGGGGGCGTGCGGTTGATCTCGTCGGCGAGGAGGAGGTTGGTGAAGACGGGGCCGTCCTGGAAGGAGAACTCGGCGGTGCGGGCGTCGTAGACCAGAGAGCCCGTCACATCACTGGGCATCAGGTCGGGGGTGAACTGGACCCGCTTGGTGTCGAGTTCGAGGGAGGCCGCGAGGGCGCGCACGAGGAGGGTCTTGGCGACGCCGGGGACGCCTTCGAGGAGGACGTGTCCGCGGCACAGGAGTGCGACGACGAGACCGGTGACGGCGGAGTCCTGGCCGACCACGGCCTTTCCGATCTCGGTGCGGAGCGCTTCCAGGGAGGAGCGGGCGCTGTCCGTGGTGGCCGTCATGAGGTGCGGACCTCTCTTTCGAGGGCGTCGAGGTGGTCGGCGAGCGCGACGAGTGCCGCGTCGTCGGCGGGAGTGGGGCCGAAGAGGAGGGTGGTGACGTCGCGTCCGGTGCCGGTGCCGGTGCCGGTGCCGGTGGCGGCGGCGGGGGGCTCGGGCAGGCGGGCGGAAACGGCGGCGGACAGGGCCGCCGGGTCGTGGGCCTGCGCGGGCGGTACGCCGACCAGTGCGGCGAGGCGTTCGCGGGCGGCGGCGCGCAGCACGGTGGCGGCGCGGTCGCGGGCGGCGGTCTTGCGGTAGAGGCGGGCGCGGCCCTCGGTGGTCTCGGAGGCGCGGATGGCGACGGGCAGGTTCTCGGTGACGAGCGGGCCGAGGCGGCGGGCGCGCCACAGGGCGGCGAGCGCGGCGGCCGCGAACAGCTGCAGCAAAGCCCAGTACCAGCCGGACGGGACGAGGTCGAGGAGGGTCTTGTCCTGCGCGGGGCCGTCGGCGGGCATGTCGGCGAGGGTGGGCAGGTACCAGACGAGTTCGGGTCGGGAGCCGAGGAGTTGGAGGGCGAGGGAGGCGTTGCCCTCCTCGGCGAGGTGCCGGTTGAGCAGGGGGCGTTCGGAGCCGAGGAGGACGATGTCGCCGCCGCGGGTGGTGCTGGGCAGCACCAGGAGGGTGGGGTGGCCGTCGCTGGGGTAGCAGCCGCTCGCGCCGGGGAGGCCGGTGGCGTAGCGGAGGCCGCCGCCGGTGCCGGCGCGGCCTGCGGTGGTGGCGGTGGGCAGGGGGCAGCCGGGGTCGAGGTCGTGCCGGTGGGCGAAGCCCTCGGTGCGGGCGCCGGGGGCCAGTTCGGTGAGGGCGGGGGCCGGTGGGGGCGACGAGGAGGGTGCGGCCGCCGGAGAGGTCGATGGCGGAGCGGATGGCGCGGCGCTGGGGTGCGCCGAGGAGGTCGGGGTCGGTGACGAGGAGGGTGGTGCGGGGGCCGGCCGCGGCGGCGGCCTCGTCGGCGTTGGTGACGACGCGGGTGGTGACGTCGCGTGCGGCGAGGAGCTGCGCGAGGGCGCGGCTGCCGTCGCGGTCGGCGGAGCGGGGGTCGAGGCGGCCGTGGCGGTCGCCCGCCTGGAGCCCGGCG
>NZ_JZWV01001339.1 GCF_000966975.1 Streptomyces katrae
GGCGGCGACGAGGAGCACGGCGAGCGCGAGCAGCAGCCCGCGGGCCCGCCGCCAGAGCTGTGCGGGGGTGAGGGCGGAGGAGGTGCCCGCCCGCCCGCCCCGCCCCCGGGCGGGGGTGGTGGGGGCGCCCGCAAGGGCCGGGCCGGGGGCCTGAGCGTGTGTGTCCGCCGTGGGCGGAATCCGCCCCGGGGCGGCCATGGGCGCGGGGGCGCTCGTCCGTGCCGGGCCGTGGCCGGAGCCGGTGCCGTGCCCGGGCGTCGGCGCCCCGGGGCCGTGGCCGGGTGTCGGGGTGCCGGGGGTGTTGTCCGGTGTCGGGTCGGTGGAGGGCGCGGGGGTGGGCGCGTGCTGTGGGGCGCTGCCGGGCGCCGGGGTGCCGGGGGCCGGGGAGTGGTTCGGGCCGGGGCCGTGGCCGGGCGCCGGCGTGCCGGGGGCGTCGTCCGGTGTCCGGTCGGTGGAGGA
>NZ_JZWV01001340.1 GCF_000966975.1 Streptomyces katrae
CTCTCCCCCCATCCTGAGGGGGTGAGCAATGAGGAGTTCCGCGCCGCCATGTCCCGGCTGGCGGCGGGCGTGTGCCTGATCACCGCCCACGAGCCGCCCCTGACCGCCGGCGGGCCGCGCGGCGAGGACGTGGGCATGACCGCCACCGCGTTCATGTCGGTGTCCCTGGAACCGCCGCTGGTTCTGGTGAGCGTGCGCGAGGGCTCCCGGATGGACGACCTGCTGGCCGAGCAGCCGCTGTGGGCGGTGTCGCTGCTCGCGGAGAGCCAGCTGCAGGTGGCGAGCCGGTTCTCGATGAAGGGCCGCATCAGCGACCGGCTCCTGTTCGCCGACATCCCCTACGAGCGCGGCGCCGCCTCGGGGGCCCCGCTGATCTCGGGGGCCCTGGCCACCCTGGAGTGCCGTACGCGGTCCCGGGTGCCGGCGGGCGACCACACCCTGGTCATCGGGCACGTCCTGACGGCCTCGTTCCCGTCACCGGACGCCCGGCCCCTGACCTACTTCCGCGGCCGCTACCGCCACCTGCTGCCGTAGCACGAAGGGGGGACGGCCGGAGCGGGAACGGAAGCCCAGGCGGCGAAGCGCCGCAGGGCCTACCAGTCCCGCGAGCTGCGCCCCCGCTTCGTCTCCGACCGGGCCTTCTTCTCCCGCAGCCGCCGCTCGTTGATCCCGCGCGGGATCTTCGTCGGCCGCCGGACCTTCGGCGGGGCCGCCGTCGCCTCCGCCAGCACCGCCGCCATCCGCACCAGCGCCATCTCCCGGTTGCGGTACTGCGACCGGTGCTCGGACGCCCGTACCGTCAGCACCCCGTCCACCAGCCGCCCGGCGAGCCGCTCCAGCGCGCGCTCCTTCCACACCGCCGGCAGCGCCTTCGTCGCGGCGACGTCGAACAGCAGCTCCACCCGCGAGTCCGAGGTGTTCACGTGCTGCCCGCCCGGCCCGGAGGAACGCGAGAACCGCCAGGCGAGCTCCGCCTCGGGGAGCACGACCGCACCGCGGATGACATAGGGACCAGGCATGGCCCCTATGATCCGCCCCCGCCCCGCCCCCGTCACCCTCATTTCCCGCCCCGGGCACCCCCGCGGAACCCCCCTGGAACCTCCACGCCCCCTCCCCGCGTTATGAAGGGCAGCGGTAGCTTGGCCCCACATCGGGGCCGAGCACCCGGAATGACGAGGAAGGACACCAGTCACATGGCAGTAAGCCTGTCCAAGGGCGGCAACATCTCGCTCTCGAAGGAGGCCCCCGGCCTCAGCGCCGTCACGGTCGGCCTCGGCTGGGACGTCCGTACGACGACCGGTGTCGACTTCGACCTCGACGCCTCGGCCATCGCGGTCGACGCGACGGGCAAGGTCGTCTCCGACGGCCACTTCGTCTTCTTCAACAACAAGTCCACCCCGGACCAGACCATCGTCCACACCGGTGACAACCGCACCGGCGAGGGCTCCGGCGACGACGAGTCCATCAAGGTCAACCTGGCCGGCCTGCCCGCCAGCGTCGACAAGATCGTCTTCCCGGTCTCCATCTACGACGCCGACTCCCGCAGCCAGAACTTCGGCCAGGTCCGCAACGCGTACATCCGCGTCGTCAACCAGGCCGGCGGCGCCGAGATCGCCCGCTACGACCTCTCCGAGGACGCCGCCACCGAGACCGCCATGGTCTTCGGCGAGCTCTACCGCAACGGCGCCGAGTGGAAGTTCCGCGCCGTCGGCCAGGGCTACGCCTCCGGCCTCACCGGCATCGCCCAGGACTTCGGCGTCAACGTCTGAGACCGCCCCACCGCGGCAGACCCCTTCCCGACCGTCCCCGGGAAGGGGTCACCCCCTACGCCTTCGGCCGCTCGTCCCCGTAGAGCCACACGTCCCACACCTTCTTCAGGTCCGCCCCCGTACGCCGCTCCGCATACGCGGTGAAGTCGGCCGTGCTCGCGTTCCCGTAGCGGTGATCGGCGGCCCAGCCCCGCAGCAGGCCGAAGAACTTCTCGTCCCCCACCTCCTGCCGGATCCGGTGCAGCACCATCGCACCCCGGTAGTAGACCGGGTCATCGGAGATGTGCTCGGCACCGGGCGGTGAAGCCGGCGGGAAAGCCGCCCAGTCGACCCCGGCATGCGCGTCGACGGACGTGTCACCGGCCAGGAACGCCTCGAACCGGCGCTGCGCGCTCACACCCCCGTGGGTCTCCGCCCACAGCCACTCCGCGTACGTGGCGAACCCCTCGTTCAGCCACATGTCCTTCCAGGACTTCGGCGACACCGAATCCCCGAACCACTGGTGCGCCAGCTCGTGCAGCACCAGCTCCTCGTCGGGCGCACCCGGGTAGACCGGCTTGGTCTGCGTCTCCAGCGCGTACCCCAGCGACCGCGCGGGCATCACGATCGAACCCACCGTCCCGAACGGATACGGCCCGAACGTCGCACTCCCCCACTCCACCATCTCCGGCACCCGCGCCAGCACGGCACGGGACGCCTCCTCCTCCGCCGGCGCCACCGCCTGGTAGACGGACACCCCCGAAGCGGTCCGCCCCGTACTCACCTTGAACTTCCCCACGGCGACCGTCGCCAGATAGCTCGCCATCGGCTCCGCACTCCGCCACGCGAACTCGGTGCGCCCGCCCCCCACGTCCCGCCGGGAACGCAACTCCCCGTTGGACACGGCCTCGTACCCCGCCGGAACGGTCACCGTGACGTCGTACGTGGCCTTGTCACTGGGGTGGTGGTTGCCCGGGAACCAGCCCATCGAGCCCACCGGCTCCCCCACACCGGCCGCGAAACCGCCCTCCGCGGTGATCCAGCCCTCCTTGGACCCGTCCGGATCGACCAGCGCCTTCGGCCGGCCCGCGTAGTCCACCCGCGTCCGGAAGACCTCACCCTTGCGCACGTCCTTCGCCGGACGCACCGTCAACTCGTTGCCCGTCCGGTTGAACCGCGCCGCCACACCCTGCACGTCCACACCCTCGACCTTCAGCCCGCTGAAGTCGAGATTGAACGAACTGAGCCCCTGACCGGCCCGCGCGGTGATCACCGCCGTCCCGCGCAGCTCCCCGTCGGCGGGGTCGTACGCCAGGTCCAGCGCGTAGTGCTCCACCTGGTACCCGCCGTTGCCCGCCCGGGGAAAGTACGGATCCCGCAGCCCCGACGCGCCCGGCCGCCCCTGCACCGTCGCCCCCGTACACCCCGTGGTGAGGGCGAGCAGGACGGCGAGGGCGGGGGCGGCGAGACGGGTGAGCGTGCGGAGTTCCACACGCCCGATCCTAAGTGGGTTACTTCGACAGGGCCTCGACACCGGCCTTGGCGAACTTCTCGTCCAGGTCACCGCTCGGCGCACCCGCCACACCGACGGCGGCGACGGGCGCACCGTCCGCCTGGACCGGGGCGGCACCGGCGAGGAACAGGGTGCCCGGGATGTCCTTCAGGTTCGGAGCCTGCGCGAGCCGGCCGGCCAGCACCGAGGTCGGGGCGTTCCAGGACACGGCGGTGAACGCCTTGCGCTGCGCGGACTCGTAGGACTGCGGGCCCGCACCGTCGCCGCGGAGGGTGACGATGGTGTTGCCGTTGCGGTCCACCACGGCGACCGTGACCTTCTGGTTCTCCTTCTCGGCGGCCTCGAGCGCGGCCTGGGCGGCGCGGGTGGCGGCGCCGATGGTCAGGTGGGTCGAGGTGGTGAAGTTGTTGTTCTTGACCTCGTCCTTCTTGGCAGGGGTGGCGCTCGCGCTCACGGCCCCGAAGGTCCCGGCGCCGAGGACGACGGCGAGGGCGGTACCGGTGAGGACGCGGGTACGGGTGTTCATCTCAGCTCCTGGTGGTCTCGACTGGCTCCCTCCAACCATCACCGCCGCCCCCGCCCCCACCCGTCCCCGTACCGGCTCGCCCCACCGACCGCACCGGTTGACCCGAGGGTCAACCGATCGGCCGATGCGCCCGGGCCACCCGCCCGCTTTCCTGTCCCTACCGACCCCCCGCCCCGCACCCCGCGCCAAAACGCAGGCCGGCTACCGCTGGGGGCCCCAGGCGAGGCTGGTTTTGCGGAGCTTCCCGGTCTGCCGGGCCGGGGGCGGGGACGGGGT
>NZ_JZWV01001341.1 GCF_000966975.1 Streptomyces katrae
GGCTGGGCTCCCTCAAGTCGAACATCGGCCACACCCAGGCCGCCGCCGGAGCCGGCGGCATCATCAAGATGGTCCAGGCGCTGCGGCACGGACTCCTCCCCAGGACCCTGCACGCCGACGAGCCCACCCCGCACGCCGACTGGACGGCCGGCGCCGTCCGGCTGCTCACCGCACCCGTGGCCTGGGAGCCCGACGCCGACGGCCGGCCCCGCCGCGCCGGCGTGTCCTCCTTCGGCATGAGCGGCACCAACGCCCACGTCATCATCGAGGAAGCCCCCCACCCCGCGGCCGACGCCGCCGACGCCGCCACCCCGGCCGGCACCCCCGCGCCCCGGCCCCTGGCACCCGGGGCCACCGCGCTGCCGCTCGCCGCCCGCACCGTCCCCGCCCTGGAGGAACAGGCGGCCCGCGTCGCCGGCCCGCGTCGCCGCCCTCCTGCGCGAGGACCCCGACGCCGACCCGCGGGAGACCGGCTACGCCCTCGCCACCACCCGCACCCCCTTCGCCGAACGCGCCGTGGCCGTCGGCGAGGACCGCGACGAGCTGATTTCCGCCCTCGACGCCCTCGCCTCCGGCGCCTCCCACGGCGGTGCCGTCCGCGGTACCGCCGCCGCCCCCGCCCAGCCCGTGTTCGTCTTCCCCGGCCAGGGCTCCCAGTGGGCCGGCATGGCCCTCGGACTCCTCGACACCTCCGAGGTCTTCCGCGACCGGATCGCCGCCTGCGGCCGGGCCCTGGCCCCCCACGTGGACTGGGACCTCGAAGACGTCCTGCGCGATGCGGACGGCGCCCCGGCACTGGAGACACCCGACGTGGTCCAGCCCGTGCTCTGGGCCGTAATGGTCTCCCTCGCCGAACTCTGGCGCTCCTGCGGGGTCCGCCCCGCCGCCGTCGTCGGCCACTCACAGGGCGAGATCGCCGCCGCCGTCGTCGCCGGAGCCCTCACCCTCGAAGACGGCGCCCGTCTCGTCGCCCGTCGCAGCGCCCTGCTCCTGCGCCTGTCCGGACGGGGAGGCATGGTCTCCCTCCCCCTGCCGGAGACCGAGGCCGCCGAACGCGTCGCCCCCTGGGACGGACGCCTCGCCGTCGCCGCCGTCAACGGGCCCCGCACCACCGTCGTCGCCGGCGACCCCGACGCCCTGGACGCACTCCTCGAAGCCTGCGCCGCCGACGGCGTACGCGCCAAGCGGGTCCGGGTGGACATCGCCTCGCACAGCGCCCAGGTCGAATCCCTGCAAGGGGAACTCGCCGCCGAACTCGCCGCGCTGGCACCCGCCGCGCCCGCGATCCCGTTCTACTCGACGGTCACGGGCGGACCCCTCGACACCCCGCCGGACGCCGCCTACTGGTACGGCAACCTGCGCCGCACCGTCCGCTTCGAACAGGCCTCCCGACGGCTGCTGGCCGACGGGCACCGGGTGTTCATCGAGATCAGCCCGCACCCCGTACTGGTCTACGGGCTCCAGGACACCATCGACGACACCCCCGCCCCGGCCCCCGCCGCCGTCCTCACGACCCTCACCCGCACCGAAGGCGGCGCCCGCCGCTTCCTCACCTCCCTCGGCGAGGCCCACGCCCACGGCGTCCCCGTCGACTGGGGAACCGTGCTGGGCGAGGGCGCGCCGCGCCCCGGCCGGCCGACCCCCGCCCTGCCCACCTAACCGCCCCGGCCCCCACGGGCGGATCCGCCACCGACACCGGATTCTGGGACGCCGTGACCCGCGGGGACCTCACCACCCTCGCCCGGGACCTGGGCATCGACGAGGACGCCACCCTCCGCACCGCGCTCCCGGCCCTGAACACCTGGCACCGGAGCCGCCACGACGAGGCCGCCACCGAGGCCTGGCGCTACCGCATCGCCTGGAAGCCGGTGGCCGACCCGGCCCCGCCCACCGCCCCCGCCGGGGTCTGGCTCGCCGTCATACCGCGTGAACTGCCCGGGGACCCCGCCGTGGACCTGGCACTGGACTCCCTCGCCGCCCACGGCGCCCGGATCGTCCGGCTGGACGTGACGGGCGACGCCGACCGGCAGGACCTCGCCGACGCACTGCGCACGGCCGGCCGCGAAGCGACCGGCATCCTGTCCCTGCTCGCCCTCGACGAACGGGCCCACCCGGAGCACCCCGCCGTCCCGCTCGGCCTCGCCACCACCCTGCTCCTCGTCCAGGCACTCGGCGACGCCGCCCTGGACGCCCCCCTGTGGTGCCTGACCCGGGGCGCGGTCTCCACCGGCCCCGCCGACCCCGTCCGCGCCGTCCGCCAGGCACCGGTGGCGGCCCTCGGCCGGGTCGCCGCCCTGGAGCACCCCGGCCGGTGGGGCGGCCACATCGACCTGCCCGGCGGGGTACGCGCCACCGACGGCCGCACCGGCCGCAGGCTGGTCGCCGCCCTCACCGCCGGCGGCGACGAGGACCAGCTCGCCCTCCGCCCCGACGGCGTCCTCGCCCGCCGGCTGCTCCACGCGGCCACCACCGCGACGCCCGACGCCCCCGGCTGGCAGCCCCGCGGCACCGTCCTCGTCACCGGCGGCACCGGCCACATCGGCGGCCACGTCGCCCGCTGGCTCGCCGGCGCCGGAGCCGCCCACCTGGTGCTCGCCGGCCGCCGCGGCCCCGACGCCGAAGGCGCCGCGGAGCTCGCCGCCGAACTGCGGGCCCTGGGCGCCGGCGTGACCCTCGCCGCCTGCGACCTGGCCGACCGCGCCGACGTGGCCCGGCTCCTGGACTCCCTCGAGCCCCTGCCCCCGCTGAGCGCCGTCGTGCACGCCGCCGGCACCGGCACCCCCGCCATGCTCGCCGACACCACCGTCGCCGAACTCGACGCCCTCATGGGAGCGAAGGCCGCGGGCGCCGCCCACCTGGACGAACTCCTCGCCGACCGGGAACTCGACGCCTTCGTGCTGTTCTCCTCCGGAGCCGCGGCCTGGGGCAGCGGAGCCCAGGCCGGATACGCGGCGGCCAACGCCTTCGTGGACGCCCTCGCCGAGGACCGCCGGGCCCGAGGCCTGACCGCCACCTCCGTGGCCTGGGGCGCCTGGGGCGGCGGGGGCATGGTCGACACGGCGGCCGAGGAGCGGCTGCGGCTGCGCGGACTCGACCCCATGGACCCCGGCCTCGGGGTGCTGGCCCTGCGCCGCGCGGTCGAACGGGGCGACACCACCGCGGTCGTCGCCCAGGTGGACTGGACCCGCTTCGTCCCCGGCTTCACCGCCGCCCGGCCCAGCCCCCTCCTCGCCGACCTGCCCGAGGTGCGCCGTCTGACGGCCGCCGAGGACGGCGGGGCGGACGCCCCCGCCGACGGCGAACCGCCCCTGCTGCGCCGCCTCGCCGGGCTCGGCGGCGCCGACCGGGCCCCGGCCGTGCTGGAGTTCGTACGCTCCGAGGCGGCCGTCGTACTCGGCCACCCCTCCGCCGACGCGGTGGGGGAGCGGCAGGTCTTCCTGGAACTCGGCTTCGACTCGCTCACCGCCGTCCGCCTCGCCAAGCGGCTCGGCCGGGCCACCGGCCTCACCCTGCCCGGCACCCTGGTCTTCGACCACACCACCCCCACCGCCCTCACCGCCCGCCTCCTCGAACTCCTGGACCGGCGCCCCGGCGCCGACGGTGCCGGCACGCCCGCCACACCCGCCGGGGAGCCCGGGGAGGACCTGCTCGTCGGCCTCTACCGGCGGGCCGGCGAGACGGGCCGCCTCACCGAGGGCATCGGGATGCTCACCGCGGCCGCCCGGCTGCGACCCGTCTTCGACGCCGCCGACGCGGACGGCCACCGGCCCGTACCGGTCCGCCTGGCCCACGGCGACGAGGGCCCCCACCTCGTCTGCTTCGGCCCCTACATGGCCCCCTCCGGAGTCCACCAGTACGCCCGCTTCGCGGCGGCCTTCGGCGGCCGGCGCAGCATCTGGGGACTGCCCGAGCCGGGCTTCGGCCCGGGCGAGGCACTGCCCCGTGACGTCGAGGCCCTCGTCGAGGTCCACGTCGGGGC
>NZ_JZWV01001342.1 GCF_000966975.1 Streptomyces katrae
GACCCGGTGGTCCTCGTCGGCTACTCCTCGGGCGGCTGGGTGGCCCACGCCGTCGCCTGCCGGCTGGAGCAGCTGGGCCGGCCCGTCGAAGGCATCGTGATGCTGGACAGCTTCAGCCGGGCCCGGGGCATGGGCGACCGGTTCCAGGCCGCGGTGGTACGGGAGCAGTCCGACCGCTTCGAGTTCATCTCCGCACCCGGCACCCAGCTCACCGCGATGGGCGGCTACCTCGCCCTCTTCGAGGACTGGCACGCCCCCGAAGCCGCGGCCCCCACCCTCGTCGTCCGCGCCGCCGACGGGATGGCCGACGGCGCGGCCCCCTCGGCCGACCGGACCGACGACCGCCCGCCGGCCCCCGAACACGCCCGGACCATCACCGAAGTCCCCGGGAACCACTACACGCTGATGGAGCGCCACGCCGAGTCCACGGCCACCGCCGTCGACGAGTGGATCCTCAAGCTCCCCTGAACCGCCCCCTTCCCCTCTCCGAAAGGACACGGTCCGCTCCGTGAACACCCCGACCACCACCACCGACGACAGCCTGTGGATACGCCGGTTCCAGCCGCGGCCGGACGCCCCCGTCCGGCTGGTCTGCCTGCCGCACGCGGGCGGCTCCGCGAGCTTCTACCTGCCCGTGGCCCGCGCCATGCCGGACTTCGCCGACGTCCTGTGCGTCCAGTACCCCGGCCGGCAGGACCGGCGCGCCGAGCCCCTCGTCGACAGCGTCCCCGACCTCGCCGACCAGGTCTTCACCGCCCTGCTGCCCTGGGCCGACCGGCCGCTGGCCTTCTTCGGGCACAGCATGGGCGCCTCCGTCGCCTACGAGGTCGCCCGCCGCTTCGAGCGGCAGAAGGGCATCGTGGCGGCGGCCCTGTTCGTCTCCGGCCGCCGAGCCCCTTCCGCCCACCGGCACGAGACGGTGCACCTGCGCGACGACGACGGCCTGATCGAGGAGATGAAGGCCCTCAGCGGCACCGACAGCCGGCTGCTCGGCGACGAGGAGGTGCTGCGGATGGTCCTCCCGGCCATCCGCGCCGACTACCGCGCCGCGGAGACCTACGCCCCCGAGCCGGGGGAGCGGCTGCGCTGCCCCGTACTCGCCATGATCGGCACCGGGGACCCGAAGGTGACGGAGGCCGAGGCCGCCGCCTGGGCCGACCACACCGAAGGCCCCTTCGCCCTGCGGGTGTTCTCCCCGGGCCACTTCTACCTGGTCCGCGACCACGCCGAGGTCATCGAGGCCATGGCCGCCCAGCTCCGCACCACCCTCGGTCGGTGACGCACCCTCACATCACGTTCCGCCGCTGCCCGTTCTCGAAATAGGCGGCCAGCAGCGGATCGAGCGGCGGGACCCTGAGCGGGGTCCCGCCGTCCCGCAGCGACTGCGTGGCCCCGTACCCGGCGGCCACGGCCATGCGGGCGGCGACGGGCGAGGTGTCCGTGGGCCCGCCCTCCCGGACGAACCGCAGGAACTCGTCGATCAGCAGCGGGTCCGCCCCGCCGTGCCCGCCCTCCGACGGGGCCGCGGGGACGGGGTGGCGGGCGTCCGGCTCGGCCCGGTAGCCCGACCGGCGGGCGTTCCAGACGCGGACCTCGGCGCCCGGGCCGTCCCCGAAGTTCTCCAGCCGGCCCGCGTCCCCGATGACGGTGTAGTTGCGCCAGTAGTCGGGGGTGAAGTGGCACTGCTGGTAGGCGGCGAGGACCCCGTTGCCCAGCCGGAGGTTCATCAGCGACACGTCCTCGACGTCGATCACCGGGTTGAGGTCCCGCTGGGTGCCCGGCGGCCAGTGCCCCTCCTCGGTGTACCAGTCGGCCGTCTTCGGCTCGCCCGCCGCCCGGCGGTGCGGGATCCCGCCGTAGACCATCAGATCACCCATCGCCTGCACCTCCTCGGTGTAGGAGCCCGCCAGCCAGTGCAGGACGTCCAGGTCGTGGGCGGCCTTCTGCAGCAGCAGGCCGTGGGTGAAACGGCGTTCGGCGTGCCAGTCCTTGAAGTACCAGTCACCGCCGTAGCCCACGAAGTGCCGGATCCAGACCGTCTTGACGGCCCCCACCGCTCCCCGCGCGATCAGCTCCCGCATCAGCCGGACCACCGGCATGTGCCGCATGTTGTGCCCGACGTACAGCCGGCTGCCCGTCTCGTACGCCGTCCGCAGCACCTCGTCACAGCGCTCCACGTCGATGTCCAGCGGCTTCTCCACGAACACGGCCCGGCCGGCCCTCAGCGCGCGGACCGCCAGCTCGGCGTGGGTGTGGTCGGGGGTCAGCACCAGCACGGCGTCGATCCCGGGGTCCCCGATGACCTCCCGCGGATCGGCGTGGATCCGCGCGCCGGAGAACGCCGCCGCGGCCCTGTCCCGTGCCCCCGGGTCCGGATCGGCTAGCGCGGCCACCACCGCGCCCCGGCCCGGCCGGTGCGCCGTCCGCGCCAGGGCCCCGCGCAGCCCGTACCCGAGCACCCCGATCCTGACGTCCTCCACGCCCGCCCCCTCCGCTCCGAGGACGCAGGTCTACCACCCCCCGCCCCCGCGGCGACAGACCGCACGCCGCCCACCCGGCGTCCGGCACCCCGCGGCACGGGCCGACGGCGCGCCGCA
>NZ_JZWV01001343.1 GCF_000966975.1 Streptomyces katrae
CCCCGCCAGCCACTCCGCGGCCCAGTCCGGCGCCTCGGCCGGGTCGCCCAGGCCCTGCGCCGACCAGAGCAGCAGCAGCCCCAGCGCGTGCTTGCACGGGAACTTCCGGCTCGGGCAGGAGCACTTGTACGCGGGCCCCGTCAGGTCGACGACCGTCCGGTACGGCGTGGCGCCGCTGCCCTTGCACAACCCCCACACCGCACCGGAAGCGGAACCTCCGGTCCGGGACCACGGAGCCGCCCCGCCCAGCCTGCCCCCCGCCTTCCGCGACGCGTCGTCAGGAGCCAGAGCCAGTACCTGTTCCGCCGTCCAGCGGACCCCCTGCTCAGTCATGGAAACCACCGTAGAGACCCCCACTGACAATCGCCCTGACCTGCAACAACGCCTCGAACAGGGGGTGTTGTCAGTGGCGTGGTGCACCGTGGGTACAGCAGTCGGGAGCGGCTGCCGAGCGATGGAGGGGGACCATGAGCACGCACGGGAACGACACCGGTACCGAAGCACTGCGGCCGCATGCCGAGGACGCCTTCGCCCACGAACTGAAAGCCCTGGAAGCCGCCGACGACCGGCCCCGGCCGGCCCGCTGGAAACTCTCCCCCTGGGCCGTGGCCACCTACCTCCAGGGCGGCACCCTCCCGGACGGCACGGTCATCACGCCCAAGTACGTCGGCCCGCGCCGGATCGTCGAGGTCGCCGTCACCACCCTGGCCACCGACCGCGCCCTGCTCCTGCTGGGCGTCCCCGGCACCGCCAAGACCTGGGTCTCGGAGCATCTGGCGGCCGCCGTCAGCGGGGACTCCACCCTGCTCGTCCAGGGCACGGCCGGCACCCCCGAGGAAGCCATCCGCTACGGCTGGAACTACGCCCGCCTCCTCGCCGAGGGCCCCAGCCGGGAGGCCCTCGTCCCCAGCCCCGTCATGCGGGCCATGGCCCAGGGCATGACCGCCCGCGTCGAGGAGCTGACCCGCATCCCCGCCGACGTCCAGGACACCCTCATCACCGTCCTGTCCGAGAAGACCCTGCCGATACCGGAGCTCGGCCAGGAGGTCCAGGCCGTGCGCGGCTTCAACCTCATCGCCACCGCCAACGACCGCGACCGCGGGGTCAACGAGCTGTCCAGCGCGCTGCGCCGCCGCTTCAACACCGTCGTCCTGCCCCTGCCCGCCACCGCCGACGCCGAGGTCGACATCGTCGCCCGCCGCGTCGGCCAGATGGGCCGCGCCCTGGACCTGCCGGCGGTACCCGAGGGACTGGAGGAGATCCGCCGGGTCGTCACGGTCTTCCGCGAGCTCCGCGACGGGGTCACCGGCGACGGCCGCACCAAGGTGAAGTCGCCCAGCGGCACCCTCTCCACCGCCGAGGCCATCTCCGTGGTCACCGGCGGGCTCGCCCTCGCGGCGCACTTCGGGGACGGCGTCCTGCGCCCCTCCGACGTGGCCGCGGGGATCCTCGGCGCCGTCGTCCGCGACCCGGCCGCCGACCGGATCGTCTGGCAGGAGTACCTGGAGGCGGTCGTCCGCGAGCGCGAGGGCTGGAAGGACTTCTACCGCGCCTGCCGGGAGGTGACGGCATGAGCCCGGGCGCCGCCGGGCCGCCGCTGCTCGGGATCCGCCACCACGGGCCGGGCTCCGCCCGGGCGGTGCGGGCCGCCCTGGACCTCGCGCAGCCGCGGGCCGTGCTGATCGAGGGCCCGCCCGAGGGGGACGCGCTGCTCGCCCTGGCCGCCGAGCCGGGGATGCGCCCGCCCGTCGCCCTCCTCGCGCACGCCGCGGACGACCCGGGCCGGGCCGCGTTCTGGCCGCTGGCCGGCTTCTCCCCGGAGTGGGCCGCCATCCGCTGGGCCCAGGCCAGGGACGTCCCGGTGCGCTTCATCGACCTCCCCGCCGCCCACACGCTGGCCGCGCCGGAGGAGGAGGCGGAGGAGGGCGAACCGGATGCGGCCGCGCTGCCGGTGGACCCGCTCGCCGTGCTCGCGGAGACCGCCGGGTACGAGGACCCGGAGCAGTGGTGGGAGGACGTGGTCGAACACCGGGGCACCGGGGCGGTCCGGGACCCGCTGGCCGCCTTCGCGGCCCTGGAGGAGGCCATGGGCGCCCTGCGCGAGACCTACGGGGACGGCGGCCGCCCCCGCGACCTGGTCCGCGAGGCCCACATGCGGCAGCGGATGCGGGCCGCCCGCCGGGAGTTCGGCGACGACTACGCCGTGGTGTGCGGCGCCTGGCACGTCCCGGCGCTGCGCGCCAGGACGACGGTCGCGGCGGACCGGGCACTGCTCGCCGGGCTGCCCCGGACCAAGGTGGAGACCACCTGGGTGCCCTGGACCCACCGCAGGCTCGCCCGGGCCGGCGGATACGGCGCGGGCGTCACCTCGCCCGGCTGGTACGCGCACCTCTTCGCCTCCCGGGACCGGCCCGTCGAGCGGTGGCTGACCAAGGTGGCCGGGCTGCTGCGGGAGGAGGACCGGCAGGTCTCCCCGTCCCATGTCATCGAGGCCGTCCGGCTGGCCGAGACCCTGGCCGCCGTCCGGGGCCGGCCGGTGCCCGGGCTCGGCGAGACCCTGGAGGCGGTGCGGGCGGTGATGTGCGACGGCTCGGACGTACCGCTCGCACTGGTCGAGGACCGGCTCGTCGTCGGGGACGTGCTCGGCGAGGTCCCGGACGCGGCGCCCGCCGTACCGCTCCAGCGGGACCTCACCCGCCGGCAGCGCTCGCTGCGGCTGAAGGCCGAGGCCCGGGAGCGGGACCTGGAGCTGGACCTGCGCAAGGACACCGACGCCGCCAAGTCCCTGCTGCTGCACCGGCTGCGGATGCTCGGGGTCGACTGGGGCGTGCCCACCGCCTCCCGGGGCGGGACGGGCACCTTCCGGGAGACCTGGCGGCTGCGCTGGGAGCCGGAGCTGTCGGTGCGGGTCGCCGAAGCCGGTATCTGGGGGACCACCGTCCTCGGCGCGGCCACCGCCAAGGCAGCGGCGGAGGCGGCGCGCGCCGGGGAACTGGGGGAGGTCACGGCCCTGGCCGAGCGGTGCCTGCTGGCCGGGCTGTCGGAGGCGCTGCCCGCCGTGCTGCGGGCGCTGGCCGACCTGGCGGCGCTGGACACCGATGTGGCGCGGCTCGCCAAGGCGCTGCCCGCGCTGGCCCGTTCGCTGCGGTACGGGGACGTACGGGGTACGGACTCGGCGGCGCTCGGCACGGTGGCCGCCGGGCTGGCCGAGCGGATCTGCGTGGCCCTGCCGCCGGCCTGCGCGGCCGGGCTCGACGCCGACGGGGCGGCGGAGCTGCGGGGCCACCTGGACGGGGTGCACGGGGCGGTCGCCCTGCTGGCCGACGGGCAGGAGGGGCTCCGGGAGCGCTGGTCGGCCGTACTGCGGAAGCTGGCCGGACGGGACACCGTGCCCGGGCTGATACGCGGCCGGGCGGTCCGGCTGCTGCTGGACGACGGGCGGCTCCCGCCCGGGGAGACGGCCCGGCTGATGGGCCTGGCACTGTCCCCGGCGGCCTCCCCGGCCGACGCGGCGGGCTGGATCGAGGGGTTCGCGGGCGGCTCCGGCGGCGGGACCCTGCTGGTCCACGACGAGCGGCTGCTGGGCCTGATCGACGCCTGGCTGGTGTCGGTGCCGGAGCGGGCCTTCATCGACGTACTGCCGCTGCTGCGGCGGACGTTCGGGGCGTACGAGGCGGGCGTGCGGCGCACCCTGGGCGAACTGGCCCGCCGCGGGCCGGGCCCGCGCGGCATACCCGCCGGCGCGGGCCCGGCCCCCGAGGGCTTCGCCCCCGACCTGGACCCGGCCCGCGCGTCCGCGGCGGCGGAGGTGGCCCGGCGCCTCCTGGGGGCGGCATGACCCTGCCCTGGCCGGGCGGTGGGGGGCCGTCTCCCCTACCCTCCCCCAGACTCCGTCCGGGGGGACCCCCACTTCGCCCGTTCCTCCCCCAGCTACCGCTGGGAGGGGCCCCCAGGCGGGGCC
>NZ_JZWV01001344.1 GCF_000966975.1 Streptomyces katrae
ACCGGGCGCGGAGCGTCCGGTATCGGGGGCCGGGGCGGAGCTCCGGAGAACGGGTGAAGGGCGGGGCGGGGGAGACGGCACCGCGCAGCGGGACCGAGGGGCTCGGCCCCGTGCGTACAGCAACGACACAAGGGGGATCGGCAGATGACGGAGAGCGGCATGGGAACCGTCGGAGACGAGCGGCTGCGGCGGTGGCGGATGGTGCTGGGCGGCGGCGACGCCGACGGCACCGGACGGGTGCTCGGCGGGCGTGACGCGGCGATGGACGGGGCGCTGGAGGCGCTCTACGGCGGGGGCGGGGACGGCAAGGGGC
>NZ_JZWV01001345.1 GCF_000966975.1 Streptomyces katrae
CCGTTGTCGTTGCCGATGGCCATGGCCGGGGCGGCAGCGGCAGCGCCCGCGCCGATCGCGGCGGCGGTGGCTGCGGCGGTGACCATCATCTTCTTCAGCATGATCGAAAGGTTCCTTGTCTGGCGGAGGACCCGGCCCCGGCTGGGGAGGTCGCACTGGTAACGGGCGCGACCCCGCCGGGGTGGCGCCCTGTCACCCGATCGCCGGGCGGTGCGCCGGCCGCCGTCCGGAACCCCCCTTCGGACCCGTGTCCGAATATGACGGGGAAGCGTCATTGCGGCCATGCGCCGGGCACGGGGAGGATGGGCGCATGCCCACCGCACACCGTGTCGTCATCGCGGTCTTCCCCGATGTCGACCTCCTCGACGTCACCGGCCCCGCAGAGGTCTTCGCGCTGGCCAACCGCGAGACCGCCGGCCGGGCCGGGTACGAGGTCCGCCTCGCCGGGTCCGCCGCCGGTGCGGTCCGCACCTCGGCCGGTGTCCGGCTGCTGACGGACGTGGCGTTCGCCGACGTCGGCGCGGAGGTGGACACCCTGCTCGTGCCGGGCGCGGTCGACATGGCCGAGGACGGCCCGGTCGCCCGGATCGACGAGGAGGTCGTCGCCTGGGTGAGGGAGACCGCCCCGCACGCCCGGCGCGTCGCCTCGGTGTGCGTGGGCGCCCATCTGCTGGCCGCCGCGGGGCTGCTCGACGGGAGGACGGCCACCACCCACTGGTCGACCGCCGCCCAGCTCGCCGCCGACCACCCCCGCGTCACCGTCGACCCGGACCCCATCTTCGTACGGACCGACCACGGCCGGCTGTGGACCGGGGCCGGGATCAGCGCCTGCCTGGACCTCGCGCTGGCCCTGGTCGCCGAGGACCTCGGCGAGCAGACCGCGCTCGCCGTGGCCCGGCAGCTGGTGATGTACCTCAAGCGGCAGGGCGGGCAGAGCCAGTTCTCGGTCCCGCTCAGCCGCCCGGCAGCCGGGCGGAGGGAGATCGACGAACTGCGGCTGTGGATCGCCGACCACCCCGACGCCGACCTGTCCGCGCCGGCCCTGGCCGCCCGGATGTGCCTGAGCGAACGGCACTTCGCCCGCGTCTTCAAACAGGAGACGGGCACCAGCCCGGCCGCCTACGTCGAAGCGGTCCGCGTCGAGCTGGCCCGGCGTCTGCTGGAGACCACCGACTGCCCGCTCGACCAGGTGGCGGGGACGTCCGGACTCGGCTCGGCGGAAACCCTGCACCGGGCCTTCAGACGGCAGCTCGCCACCACCCCGGCGGCCTACCGGCGCCGCTTCCGCACCCAGACGGTCTGACGACCCGGCATACGCACACACCATTTCCCCCGGCTGACGGCCGGGCGGAGCGCTTCGCCCTGCCCGTTTCCGCCGGCCCGCGGCCCACGGCCCGCTGCACCCAGATGGACCCCGATCAGGTCCGCTGAGACCGATCGAACCGATGAGAACCGATGAGAGGCATCCAGTGAGCACCACGACCACCACCAGCGCCGACACCATCACCGCGTCCGCCACCCTGCGCGACCTGAGCGGGCTGGAGAACCGGCCGCCCCGGCTGGCCGAGTCCGTCCTGATCCTGATCGACTTCCAGAACACCTACCGCACCGGCGTGATGGCCCTGGACGGAGCCGAGGAGGCCGTCGCGGCGGCCGCCCGCCTGCTGGCTCGGGCCCGTGCCGCCGGCACCCCCGTCGTCCACGTCGTCCACGACGGCGGCGAGGGCAGCCCCTACGACGTCCGCGAGCACATCGGCTCCCTCAGCGACGAGGTCGCCCCGGCCGACGGCGAGCCCGTCGTCGTGAAGAACTTCCCCAACGCCTTCCACGCCACCGACCTGGAGAAGACCCTGACCGGGCTCGGCTTCGCCGCCGGCAGCGGCAAGGACCTCGTCCTCGCCGGGTTCATGACCCACATGTGCATCACCTTCACCGCCCAGCAGGCCTTCAACCTCGGCTACCGGCCCACCGTCGTCGCCGAGGCCACCGCCACCCGCGCCCTCGCCGCCCCCGACGGCACCGTCCTGCCCGCCGCGGCCCTCCAGAACGCCGCCCTGACGACGATCACCGACCTGTTCGGCGTCGTCGTCCCCACCGCGGACGACCTGCGCGCCTGACCAGCCCCTGGCCCGTTCCCGGCGGCACCCCCTAGGCTGCCGCCGTGAACAGCGCGCGCCCCCGACGCCGGCACCTGCTCGGTGCCGGGCTCGGCGCGCTCGCGGCGGCCCTGGCCGGATGCGCCGGGGGCTCCGGCCCCGTGCCCCGGCTCCGGCTGGCGACGGGGCCGCCAGGGGGCCCGTACAACGCCTTCGGGCAGGCCCTCGCCCAGGCCCTCGCCGACAGCGGGAGCCCGCTGGGGCTCGTCCCCGTCACCACCGCCGCGAGCGTGGACAACCTGCGCCGGCTGGACGAGGGCTCCGTGGACCTCGCGCTGTCCATGGCCGACGTCGCCGAGGACGCCGCCCTGGGACGTGAACCCTTCACCCGCGAGGTCCCGGTGACGGCACTGGCCCGCGTCTACGTCAACTACACCCACCTCCTCGTCCCGGCCGCCGGACCGGCCCGCTCGGTGACGGACCTCGCCGGGCGCCCCCTCGCGGCCGGCGCCCCCGGATCCGGGGTCCAGGTGCTGGCCGGCCGCCTCCTGCGCACCGCCGGGCTGACCGCGGGCCCGTCACCGGCGGACGAACGGCAGCTGGGCCTCGCCGAGTCGGCGGCGGCGCTGCGCGCGGGCACCGTCGACGCCGTGTTCTGGTCCGGCGGCGTACCCACCCCGGCCCTGACCGACCTGGCCCGCCGGCTGCCGTTGCGCTTCCTTCCGCTGGACGGCTACGCGGCTGAGCTGCGCCGCCGGTACGGGCCCGTCTACACGGCGGTCACCCTGCCCGCCGGCGCCTACGGACTGACCGGCCCGGTGGGCACCATCGGAGTCGGCAACTACCTCCTGGCCCGCGAGGACGTGGCCGCGGACGCCGTCGGCGAGCTCCTGCGGGTGGTCTTCGACCGCCGCCACGACCTGCTGCGGGAGGTCACCGCGGGGGTACGGCTGGAACCCCGGTTCGCCATCTCCACCGGCGAGGTGCCCCTCCACCCGGGAGCCGTCGCCCACTACCGCTCGGTGTACGGCTGACCCTCCGCGGAGGACGGAGGCGGGGACGGCAGCCGGAACTCGAAGACCAGGCCCCGCGGCTCGTTCCCGGCGACCTCCAGCCGGCCCCCGCTCAGCCGGGCGATCTCCTCGGCGATGGCCAGCCCCAGCCCGCTGCCGCGCACGTTCTGGTGCTCGGGGGCACGGGCGAAACGCCGCAGCAGCAGCTCCCGTTGGCCGTCCGGCACCCCCGGCCCGTCGTCGGCGACCCGGACCAGGGCCTCCCCGCCGGCCGGGCCCGGGACACGCACCTCCACCCGGCCGCCGGCCGGCACGAACTTCACCGCGTTGTCGAGGAGCGCGTCCAGGATCCGCCCCGCCGCGTCGGGCAGGGCCCGTACGCACAGCTCCCGGGGCGGGACATCGGCCGCCAGCTCCAGCCCGGCGGCGCGGAACACCGGCTCCCAGGCCTCCACCCGCCCCCGCACCGCCGCCACCAGGTCCTGGTCCCCGCGTTCCGCCGTCCCGGACTCCACCCGTGCCAGCGACAGCAGCCCGTCCAGCAGCTCCTCCAGCCGCTCCGCCTCGTCCAGGGCCCGGGCGTGCTCGGCCAGGCCCGGGCCCGGAGTGATGTGCGGTTCCACGTTCTCCAGCTGGAGCACCAGGGTGGCCAGGGGGTTGCGCAGCTGGTGGGAGGCGTCCGCGACGAACGCCCGCTGGCGGCCCAGGGAATCGGCGACCGCCTCCGCCATCCCGTTGAAGTGCCGCCGCAGCCGCCGCAGTTCGGGCGGTCCCGTGTCGGAGACGGCCCGGGCCCCGAGGCTCCCGGCCGCCAGCCGCTCCACCGCCCGGTCCAGGTCGAGG
>NZ_JZWV01001346.1 GCF_000966975.1 Streptomyces katrae
GCCCGGTCCAGGTCGAGGACCGGCCGCAACAGCCAGCGGGTGATCCCGGCCGCGACCAGGGCCGCCGCGGCGAACGCGGCCACCGCCCCGGCGGCGATCAGCGACCAGCGCAGCACCACGTCCCGGCGGGCCGCGTCCGTCGGCACGGCCATCAGCACCGCCCCGCTGACCCGTTCGTCCCGCCCCACCGGCTCGGCGAGCACCACACGGTCCGGCCCCCACGGGCGGACCGTCGGCAGCCGGTCGGTGGAACGCCCGGTCAGGGCCCGCCGCCGGGCTTCCGCCGCCTCCCCGGGCGGGGTGCGCCCGGCGGGCCCCGCTCCCTCGGCCCGCGCCACCGTCGCCCCCGCCGCGTCCACCACGGTCACCGAGGCCCCGTACAGCTGCGCGTACCGGCCGATCTCGGCGGACAGCTCCGCCCGGTCGGCGTCGCTGCCCGTCCGGTCGGCGAGATCGGCG
>NZ_JZWV01001347.1 GCF_000966975.1 Streptomyces katrae
GCCTCCGAACGCCGCTGGAGCAGCAGGTGCTCGGTCCGCCCCCGCGCGTAGGAGTCGGCCAGGGGCACGCAGAGCAGCAGCGCGGCGACCCCCATCAGCACCATCAGCACCGCGAGCAGTCTGCGCCTCACGAGCCCGCGTCCCGCTCCCCGCGTACGGCCGGGGCCGCGCCGAGCTGGTAGCCGAAGCCGCGCACCGTGCGCACCAGACCCGGCCGGCCCGTCTTGGCGCGGATGCCCGCCACGTGCACGTCCAGGGAGCGGGAGGCGGCCAGGAACGCGTCGCCCCAGATCCGGTCCAGGATCTCCTCGCGCGCGTGGACCTCGTCCGGGCGCGCGGCCAGCAGGGCCAGGACGTCGAACTCCCGCCGCGTCAGCCTGACCTCGCGCCCCGCCACGGTCACGGTCCGGCCCGCCGGGTCCACCTCCACGTCCCCGGAGCGCACGGCCCGGCCGCCGTCCGCCGCCCCACCGCCCGGCCCGCCCTCGGGGGCCCGCGTCCGCCGGCGTACGGTGTCGATC
>NZ_JZWV01001348.1 GCF_000966975.1 Streptomyces katrae
CGGCTTGACCACGTAGTCGTCGGCGCCCGCCCGCAGCCCCTGCACGACGTCCCGCTCCTCGCAGCGGGCGGTCACCACGATCAGCGGCGCGTCGCAGACGGTGCGCAGCCGCCGCAGCAGCTCCAGCCCGTCGAGGTCGGGCAGGCCCAGGTCGAGCAGGACGAACCCGGCCTCGTGGACGTACCGCAGGGCGTCCAGCGCCCGGCTCACCCGGCGCACCGTGTGCCCCCGCTGGGCCAGGGCGGTGCCCAGGGCCCGGGCCATGCGGTCGTCGTCCTCGACCAGCAGCGCGTGCACCGCCACCTCCCCGCACCCCGGACCCCTGAACCGGCCGGCAGCCTATCGCGCCGCCCCCGCGCCGGCCGGCGCCGCCTCCGACCGTGCCCCCGCTTCCTCCTCGGCGCGGCTGAGCGCCGCGTCACGCGTGTCCGGCATCAGGACGTACGTCACCAGCGAGACGAGGGCGCACCCGGACACGTACCAGAAGAACGCCTTCTCGTGACCGCCGTTCTTGAACCACAGCGCCACGTACTCCGCGGTGCCGCCGAAGAGCGCATTGGCCACCGCGTACGGCAGCGCCACGCCCAGCGCCCGCACCCGGGTGGGGAACAGCTCCGCCTTCACCGCCGCGTTGATGGAGGTGTAGCCGGTGACGATCACCAGGGCCAGCAGGGACAGGCCGAGCGCGGACCAGTACGAGGACGCCGAGCCGAGCGCCGTCATGATCGGGTAGGTGCCGACGGTGCAGCCCACCGCGAAGGTGATCAGCAGGGGGCGCCGGCCGATCCGGTCGGACAGCATCCCGGCGAAGGGCTGGAGCACCGCGAAGACGGCCAGGGCGGTGAAACTCACCAGCGTGGCCGTGTTCTTGGCCATGCCCGCGCTGCCGACCAGGTACTTGGTGAGGTAGGTGGTGTAGGTGTAGTACGCGACCGTGCCGCCGAGGGTGAGCGCCATGACCAGCCCCGCCTGGCGGCGGTGTTCCCACAGCGCCCTGAGCGAGCCGCGCGCGCTGTCGTCGTGGGCGCCGCCCTCCTTGAACGCGTCGGTCTCCTGCAGGCGCCGCCGCAGCCAGAACACCACGACCGCGAACACCGCCCCGAGCACGAACGGGACCCGCCATCCCCAGCTGCCCAGCTGCTGCTTGGTCAGCGTGTGCTGCATCGTGATCAGGATGCCCAGGCCGAGCAGCTGACCGCAGGTCATGGACACGTACTGGAACGAGGAGCCCAGCCCGCGCCGGTTCCGCGCCGAGGCCTCGGTCAGGTACGTGGCGCTGGCCGCGTACTCCCCGCCGATGCTCATCCCCTGGAGCAGCCGGGCCAGCAGCAGCACCACGGCCCCGAAGTACCCGGCCTGCCCGTAGGTCGGGGCGACGGCGATCAGCAGGGCGGCCACCGACATCATGGTGACGGTCAGCGTGAGCGCGCTCTTGCGGCCGTGCCGGTCGGCGGCCCGCCCCAGGACCCACCCGCCGACCGGGCGCATCAGGAACCCGACGGCGAAGATGCCGGCCGTGTTCATCAGCTGGGTCGTCGGGTTGTCGTTCGGGAAGAAGGAATCGGCGAAGTAGATGGCGAAGCTGGCGTAGACGAACCAGTCGTACCACTCCACCAGGTTCCCGAGCGACCCGCCGACGAGTGCGAGACGGCGCCTGCGGCGCTCGTCCCCGGGCGGCGGACCGAGCGTGACGGCGGACGAGGACATGGCGGCTCCAGAGGGAAGTCCCTGATGGGGAGGGGTGGGTGACGCCCCGGATGCGGGGGAGTGCCCAGCCTGGAGCCACCGCCGCACCCGGACAAGGGCCGCCACCCAGATCTAACGTTCCGCTAAGAAAACGGCGTGACCGCCACCGCCTCCGCGTGGCGATCAGCGGGGGCCGATGGCAGGCTGGGACGGGAAAGCCACAGCGCTGGGGCGCCTCCGTACCGATCGGCACACCTGATGGCCGATGCCTGGTTCCTGTCGTGTACCGCAGGAGGTGGGACCCCGTGAGAAGACCCCTTTCACCGACCCGTATCGCGCTCAGCCTCGCGACGGCCGGATGCCTCGCCCTCACCCTGCTGCCGGTGACGGCCGCGCCCGCGTCGGCGGCGTACTGCGACCCCGCCGCCTCCGGGAGCCCCCCGGCCGCAGGCGGCGACGCCGCGCGGCTGGCCGTCGCGTGCCTCATCAACGCCGAGCGCACGCAGCGCGGACTGCAGCCCCTGACCAGCAACCCGTCCCTGACGGCGGCTGCCCAGCAGCACACCGCCGCGGCCGTGCAGCTGAAGTGGTGGGGACCCGGGAAGGACTCGCACACCAACCCGCAGACCGGCTCCACCCCGCAGAGCCGCATCAAGGCGGCCGGCTACTGCCAGAATCCCCGGTCCTGGGCGGTCTCCGAGATCACCTACACCGGCTGGGGCGGATCGGGCACCCCGAAGGCCGCCGTCACCTGGTGGATGAACAGCCCCACCCACCGCAGCATCATCCTGGACGGCTCGCTGCGCGAGTACGGCAGCTGGGCCCAGGCCGGCGCGGCCGACCGGGCCGGAGCCGGTGCGAGCGGGGCCGGTACCTACGTGGTGACCTTCGGGCGCTGCCAGCAGTGACGGCGGCGAGGAGACAGAACCTGACGCGACGGCCCCGCGCCCCGCGGGTGCGCGGGCCGTCCGGATGGGCAAAGCTGGACATGTGGCGCCGCCACCGACAGCGGGGCCGACCGGCACTGGCGAGGAG
>NZ_JZWV01001349.1 GCF_000966975.1 Streptomyces katrae
GCACTGGCGAGGAGGGGTTCGTGGACGCTTCAGGAGACGGGCGGAGCGCCCGCCCGGCCCGGCTGCGGGGGCGCAGGGCCGGCCTGCTGTGCGCGGCGGCCGCACTGGCCGCGCTGGCCGCGCCCGCGTCGGCGCAGTCCGCGCCGGCGGACCCGTACCCGGTGGTGGTCGTGGACTGCTTCTCCGCGGCCCAGGTCCAGCCCGAGGAGTACATCCTGGCCTGCGGTGACGGGAACAACCGGCTCGTCGGACTCCACTGGCACACCTGGGGCGCCGGCACGGCGACCGCCACCGGCACCGACATGGTGAACGACTGCCGCCCGTACTGCGCGGCGGGGCACTTCCGGCCCTATCCGGTGGAGGTCACCCTGAGCGCGCCCCGGCCCTGGCCCACGCATCCCGGCGTGCAGCGCTTCACCGTGATCCGGCTGCTGTACACGGACACGGCTCCGGAGCCCGTGCACAAGGACGTCACCTACAAACTCGTCTACTGAACCCCGCCGGGCGCGCGGCCCGGCCCCGCCCGGCCCCGTCCGGCCCGGCCCCGGCTCACAGGGCCGGGCCGGACGGCTCGCCGAGCAGCTTCTCGCGGAACAGGTCCAGTACGGTGTCCAGCGCCTGCCGCGTCGGCTGGCCGGGCTCGTCGACGAGGTGCTCGGTGAGGACGGAGTGCGGGGGCAGGGCGGCCTCGGGGTTGGCGGTGTTGTCCTCCAGCTCGACGGCCACGAACGCGTCGCCGAGCGTGCGGCGCAGGAACGCGAACCGCTCCCCGGGCACCAGCCGGTCGCCCTTGAACCGCAGCCCCAGGACCTGGAGCCCCTCGCGCTCACAGCGCCCGCGCACGACGGCCAGTTCCCGGGGGCTGATGTCGATGGTGCCCGCCCGGCCCGGTGTGCACGGCAGCGGGAGCGAGGGCTGGGACAGCACGGGGGCGAGCATCCGCTCGTCCGCGGCCATGGCGAGCGCGAAACCGCCGGTCACGCACATCCCGACCGCGCCGACCCCGGGCCCGCCGCAGCGCTCGTGCTCGGCGGCGGCCAGCGCGCGCAGCCAGCCCACCACACGCGAACTGCGGCCCGTGGCCAGGACCGTGAACTCCCGGCTCACGCACACCTGCCCCATGGTCGAGGCCAGGGCGCGGGCGGTGTTCGGCCAGCCCCCGGACGCCGGGTTCGCGTCCCGCCCGGGGGTGCCGAAGAGCACCGGGAGCACGGCCGTGCAGCCGGCGTCCGCCACGTGTGCGGCGAACTCGAGGACCTTGGGGGTGATGCCCGGGATCTCGGCCATGATGATCACCGCCGGGCCCGTACCCCGGCGCAGCACCCGGCGGGTGGTGCCCCCGTGGGTGAACGTGCTCTTGGCGAAACCGGTCAGGTCGTGGTCTGCCACGGCCTCCCCTTCCGTCGGACCTCGTGGGATGCCCTCAAGTTACCCGCACGTAGCGTCCGTTGGTCAAGATCCGGGCGTGACACCCCGTGCGGGACGGTCCAGGACTAGCGGCCGGCGCCGCCGCTGACGAGGGGCCACTCGCGGTGGAGGGTGCCCAGCGGGATGCGGCGTTCCAGGACGGGGGTGCCGAACAGGGAGAGCTGCAGGTGCAGTTGGCCGTTCAGGTCGAAGCCGCCGTAGAGGGCCCAGGCACCGCTCACCGAGGTCTTGCCGTCGCTGGACGCGGACGCCTTCGCGTCGGCCTCGCCGCGCAGGTAGGGGGCGAAGTCGGCGCCGACGCCGACGGCCCCGTACAGGCCGACGGAGGCCTCGGCGCCCAGGGCGGCCTTGACCCGCCCGGAGGCGGCGACGGTGGCCTTGACCGGGGAGCTGTTCACGGCCGAGGTGCTGACCGGGGTCCAGCCCTTGCCCGTCGCGTAGCTGCCGCCGACGCGGAAGTCGCCCTTGACGTCCTGCTGGACGTCGAGGGTGACCTGGCCGTCGGCCTCCACCTGGATGTACGCCGTCAGATCCAGGTTGACCACGACCGGGACCGGCCCGACCTGGATGACGGGGGCGCTGTGCAGCTTGGCGAAGGGGATCCGCTTGGGCGCGCCGGTGCTCGCCGCGGCGCGGCCCTTGAGGGCCCACTGCGAGGACCAGTCGCCGCTCATGCCGAGGAAGGCCGCGCTCGGGGCGGAGCCGATCTTCGTCCCCGTGTAGGAGAACTCCACCTGGGGGGCGAGCTGGACGAAGCCGGAGACCGAGGCGCCGGCCGAGGCGGGGGCGTCCTTGGCGGTGTCGATGGCGGCGTTCACGTCGAGCCGCAGGTTGCCCAGGGGCAGCTTCGCGCCCTCGGCGCCGAAGCGGGCGCCGTCGCCCTTGGCCCACGAGAACGTGACCCCCTTCATCAGGGGTTCGACGGTCATGGCGGACGGGTCGACCTTGACCTTGCCGTCGGCCTTGGCCTCGCCGAGGGCGGCGGACAGCGTCGTGGGGGCGGTCTTCACCTCGGTGCCGCGGTCGGTCTTCCCGACGACCTCGGTGACCTTCGCGAGGAGTCCGTC
>NZ_JZWV01001350.1 GCF_000966975.1 Streptomyces katrae
CCTTCGCGAGGAGTCCGTCGGGGGCGCCGGGCGCCGGGGCGCTGGCGATGACGTCGCCGACGGCCACCGGCTTGGCGGGAGCGGGGGAGCCGTCGGAGGGGGAGTTCTGGCTGCCCTTGGGGGGCTTCGGGGCCGGGGCTATGACGGCCCGCTGGCTGCCCTTGTCGTAGGAGGCCACCCGCAGCGAGGACTTCTCCGGCCGGCCCTCGCCGGTGGAGGTGCGGGCCAGCGGCGTCGGATCGGCGGACCCCTGGGGCGCGGCGGCCACTTCGAGCTGCTGGGAGCCGCCTGCGGCCGGGGCGCCGGGGGCGGCCCCCGGGCCGGCGGAGCCGGTGTGCGCCGGCGAGGAGCAGCCGGCGGCGGCGAGCGCCAGCGTGGTCAGGCCGGGAAGCAGGAGGCGTTGGGCGAACGTGCGCACGTAGGTAGAACCATTCGGTAAATGGGGGGAATTGAACGCGTTACCGAGAAGTAACGTGAGGGTTGATCATGACATGAACGGAGCGGTCCGGTCATCTCGGGATCCGGCCAACTCGCCTGCGCCAGCTGAAGGTTGAAACTTCAAAAGTGGTGGGAGGGCGCCGGGTGGCCGACAGGGGCTCCCCGCCGTCCCCAGCCCCTTCGTCGAAAGGGCGGCCGCCCACCCCGCCGCGCCAACAGGTGGGCCCGCGCCCGCTGCGCGGGCCGGTCCCCGTCGCTCAGGCGATCCCGACGGTGTACGCGGCCCGGTAGCCGCCGCCCTCGGCCACGGGCGTCAGCGTCATGGTCCCCCCGGCCGCCCGGTACCGGTCGTCGTGCGCGTTGGGGCTGCGCGGCGCCCTGCGGCGGGCGTACGGCTGCCGGGCGTACACCTCGCGCAGGAAGTCCTCGGGGAGGAAGAACTGCGAGGTCGTCTCGGTGCGGGCATCGGGGCGCACCTTGAAGTGGATGTGCGGCGCCAGGCCCGCGTACCAGCCCGGAACGATCGTCCGGAACGCGCACCGCCCCGAGGCGTCGGTCGTCTGGACCCCGCGCAGGAAGCTCTCCCGCCCCTCCGAATAGACCCCGGCGGCATCCGCCTGCCAGATGTCCACGGCCGCCCCCGCGAGCGGACGGCACCCCGCCGAGGCC
>NZ_JZWV01001351.1 GCF_000966975.1 Streptomyces katrae
ACGCCGACCCGGCCGCCAGCAGCAGGGCACGACGACTGCTCGGGAAGCTGCCGTGGTCGCTCATCGGAACCTCTCCCGCGTACGCCCGGGGCCGCCGACCCGGAAGGCCGCCCACCGCAGCCCACCGTGCCGCACCCCGCCACCCCGCCCCGCGACCGACACACGGCCGACCGGGCGTTCCCGGTCCCCGCCCGCACCGCGGCCGGCTACAGCGGAACGCCGTCGCCCGGCTCGAACGGGGCGCCGTGGCCCGGCACGATCAGGTCCGCCGCGGCCAGGACGCGCCGGCGGGCGGCGCGCAGCGCCTCGCGGTCCGGGGCGACCGGGCCGTCCGCCGGCGCCGGGCCCTCGGCGTGCCACCACAGGTCGCCGGCGAAGGCCACCACCCCGGACTCCGTGCCCGCCAGCAGGGTGATGTCCTCCAGGCTGTGACCCGGGGTGTGGATCAGACGGAGGGAGGGGGTGAGTTCGTACCCCTCGGCGTCACGGGCCGTCCACTTGTGGCCCAGGTACTCCGCCTTGTGGTCGTGGATCCTCGCCTTGGGGAAGAGACCCACGTTCATGATGTTGTCCGGGTGGTGGTGGCTCAGCACCACGTCCGTGATGTCGTCGGCGCCCAGACCCAGTTCGGCCAGCGGGTCCAGGATGTGACCGGGGCTCGCCACCATGCCCGGGTCGAAGATCACGTGCCGGCCGCCGTCGCCGGCGTAGGAGACGGTGGCGGCCACGCCGGGGCCGGTGGAGCCGACGTAGCCGGTGTTGAGGACCGCGTAGACGGCGCTGCGGCCGAGGGGCGCGTCGGGCCGTGCGAGGGTCCGGGCGTCGGTGCGGACTTCGGTCGGTGCGGTGTTCAGTGCTTCGCTCATGACCCCAATTCTTTTCGCCGTGCCGGGTGCGCCACGAGTGGCGTTGATGACACCGATCGCAGGATTCGTGCCACACCTGGCAGACTGCCCCCGTGCAGCAGCCCTTCCTCACCGTCGCCGCCTACGCCCCGCCCGGCGTCGGCATGCTCGCGGTCGGCATCGTCACCGAGGTGTTCGGACCGAGGGGGGAGGGGATGCCGGCCTTCGACTTCGCCCTCTGCTCCGACCGGCCCGGCGCGGTGCCCACCGACCTCGGGGTGCCCCTCGCCCTCACGCACGGGCTGGACCGGCTGGCGGAGGCGGACCTCGTCATCGCCCTGCCCTGGACCGGTTTCCGCACACCGCCCGCCCCGGCCGTCCTCGAAGCCCTGGCCGCCGCCCACGACCGGGGGGCGCTCGTCGCCGCCCACTGCGTCGGCACGTTCGCCCTCGCCGCCGCCGGGCTGCTCGACGGCCGCCGGGCCACCACCCACTGGCGGTTCACCGGACTGCTCGCCGACCGCCACCCCGCTGTCACCGTCGAACCCGACTCCCTCTACGTCGACGAGGGGCGCATCGCCACCGGCGCCGGAGCCGCCGCCGGCTTCGACATGTGCCTGCACCTGATCCGCCGCGAGCACGGTGCCGCCACGGCCAACGCCGTCGCCCGGGACATGGTGCTGCCCTCCCACCGCGACGGCGGACAGGCCCAGTACGTGGCCGCGCCCGTACCGGAGAACTGTCAGGACGACCGCCTCGCCGAGGTCCTCGCGTGGGCCCGCGCCCACCTCCACGAGCCGCTCCCCGTCGAGGAGTTGGCGCGGCGCGCCCTGATGAGCAAGCGCTCCTTCGCCCGCCGCTTCACCGCCGCCACCGGCACCACCCCGCACGCCTGGCTGCGCGGACTGCGGCTGAGCAGCGCCGAGGAACTCCTGGAGACCACCGACCTGCCCGTCGAGGAGATCGCCCGGCGGGTCGGCTACGGCAGCGCGGCCGTCCTGCGCGAGCAGTTCGTCCGCCGCCGCGGGGTCCCGCCCCGCTCCTACCGCAGGTCGTTCACGAACTCGCCGTAGGGGAAGGGCGGTCCGGGGAGGGGTGGTAGTACGGCTCCACCACCGCCCGTACCTCGTCCGGCAGCGCCGGGCCGTCCTGCGGCACGGGCGGGCGGCCGGAGGCCGGCCTGATCCCCAGCAGCTGCTCGCCGGAGAGGGCGAACACCACCCGCCGCAGCCCGGCCAGCCGGATGACCGGCGCGCACATCGAGCAGGGCTCACAGCTGGTGTACATCGTGGTGCGGGCTGCGGTGTCCGCGTCCAGCTCCCGCGCCGCCCACTGGGCCAGCTTCAGCTCGGGGTGCGCGGTGATGTCGCGGCCCGTGACGGTGGTGTTGCGCTCCTCCGCCAGCACCGTCCCGTCGGGGGCCGCCAGCAGCGACCCGAACGGCGGGTCGCCGGCCTCGCGGGCCTCGGCCGCGAGGGCGATGGCCCTGCGCAGGAGGGCGTGGTCGCCCGGGGTGACGGTCACGGCAGCTCCGTCGCGTCGGAGGGGCGGGGGGCGAGGTGCGCGGCCACGGTGGCCAGGGCCTGCCAGGCGGCCTGCGGGCGGTGCGTCTCGTCCGGGTCGCCCCCGTAGGGGTCGAGGACGACGGACTCGGCGCCCAGGAGGCGCAGTTGCGCGAGGTCCTCCATGACCTGGTCGACCGTCCCCTCGCCCGCCAGGCGCTCGGGCCCGTTGACCGGTGTACTAGTGAGCCGCAGCGCGATGCGGGGGGCCAGTGCCGGTACGGGCAGGCCCTCCTCGGCGGCGTACTCCTCCAGCCGCTCCACGGCCCCGCGCAGCCACGGCACGGTGACGCGCAGCGGATGCCAGGCGTCCCCGAACCGCACGGCCCGCCGCATCCCCGCCCCGCTGTTGCCGCCCACCCACACCGGGATCCTCCGGTGGCCGTAGGAGGCGGTGTCCGCCCAGGCCGCCCGGACCTCCCGCAGGTGCTCGTCCGTGATCCGGCCGCGCCGCTCGAACGGCACCCCCAGCGCGGCGAACTCCTGCCGCGCCCAGCCCACCCCCACCCCGAGGACCAGCCGTCCGCCGCTGAGGTCGTCGAGGTTGGCCGCCATCCGGGCGGTCAGCAGCGGGTGCCGGTACGGGGCGATCAGCACGGTCGTGCCGAGCCGTACCCGGGTGGTGATGCCGGCCAGCCAGGAAAGGGTGGTGAACGGCTCGTAGAAGGGTGCCGGATAGCGTTCGGCGACATCGGGCGTGACCGCGACGTGGTCCGAGACCATCAGCAGGTCGAAACCCAGGCCCTCCACCGTGTGGGCCCATGCGCGCAGGAGGCCCGGGTCGGTGCCCGGGCCGAAATTGAGGACGTTGACTCCGATCTCCACGCCGCCGAGCCTAGCCAGCCGGCACCCGCTCCCAGAAGGGATTCCTCCCGGTCCAGGGGGCGTTCGGCCGTGGATCAGCCGGTAATCTGGGCCGATGACCGAGAGTCTCGATCCGACGGACTGGGCGATCCTGGACGAGGTCCAGCGCGACGGCCGGATCCCCTTCACCGAGCTGGCCCGGCGGGTCAGCCTGAGCGCGTCGGCGACCACCGAGCGGGTCCGCCGGCTGGAGGCGCTCGGGGTGATCACCGGGTACCGGGCGGAGGTCGACCTGGAGCGGACCGGGCACGCCGTACTGGCGGTGGTCCGGCTGAAGTACCCCGGTACCCGGCACGAACCGCTGCACCGGCTCCTCGCGGAGCGGCCGGAGATCCTGGAGTGCCTGCGCACCACCGGCGACGACTGCTACGTCCTGCGGGTGGCCGCCACCTCGATGGGACACCTCGAAGAGGTCGTCGACGCCCTGGCCGGGTTCGGGAGCACCACGACGAACCTCGTCTTCAGCCGGACCCTGCCGCTGCGCGGCCCGCGTGCGCCCCGGCGGGCGGCGGACGGGCGTCCGCTCTGACGGACCGTACGCCCGTGCCCGGCGTCCGCGGGTGCGGACGCCGGGCACGGGCAGGGGCAGCCGTTGAGGGGGCCTCAGCCCTCGTGCCGGGCGGAGGTGATGTCCCGGCGGATGCCCTCGTATAAGAGACA
>NZ_JZWV01001352.1 GCF_000966975.1 Streptomyces katrae
CCGCCGCCGCCGTCGCCGCCGTCCCCGCCCTTGCCGCCGCCGTTGGGGAGGGCGGTGACCACGTGGGAGGGAGCGGGGGCCGCCATGGCCGCCGAGGCCGGGAGGACGACGCCTCCGGTGACGATGGCCGCCGCGGCCGCCAGGGTCGCGAGACGGAATCCCCGGCGCTGCGGACGGACGGACCCGGTGGTGTCAAACTTGCGGTTCATGAGTTTCTCCTGACTGTGCCTGGTGTCTGTCGAGGTGTCCCGGAATTCCGGGACGGTGCGGTGAGGGTTTCGAATCGGTCGGGAATTCCTCGGGGAGGCTTTCCTTCTCTTTTTCGTTTCCTCGTTTCCTTTCCGCTCCTCAAGTAAGCCCCAGCGGGCACAGCAGGGTCACGTTCCGGAAAGTCGGGACTTGACAGCGCCGCGGTCGGCGGATAAAAGCGGCTCTCAGTCGAGCCGGTCGACGACGACGATCGCCACGTCGTCGGCCAGCCGCCCGCACGCATGGCGCAGCAGCGCCCGGCGCAGGTCCTCCAGGAAGGACTGGCGGGTGCGGTCGCGCAGCGTCCGCACCGCCCCGGCCAGGTCGAAGAAGGTGTTCTCGGCGTCGCGGGCCTCGATGGCCCCGTCCGTGTGCAGCAGCAGCCGGTCCCCCGGCAGGAACGGATAGCTGTCCGTCCGGCCCGGGCGGCCGCTGATGAACTCCTCCAGGCCGAGCGGCGGCAGCGGGGCGGTGGGCGTCAGGGGCCGGACCTCGCCGTCGCGCAGCAGCAGCGGGGGCGGGTGGCCCCGGTTGACGACCTGGACGTCGGGGGTGTCGGGGATCTGGGCCACGACCGCGGTCACGAAGCCCTCCAGGAGGGCGTCGTCGCCGCCGGCCAGGCCCGCGCTCGCGGTGCCGGCGTCCCGGCGCAGGGCCGCGCCGCAGTGGTGGACGACCTCCACCAGGTCGTCCTCGTAGTGCACGGCCTCCCGGAAGGCGCCCAGGACCACGGCGGCGGCGCGCACGGCCGGCAGCCCCTTGCCGCGGACGTCCCCGACGATCAGCCGGACCCCGTAGCGGGTCTGGACCGCGTCGTAGAGGTCGCCGCCGATCTGTGCGCCCGTCTCGGCCGCCAGGTACATGCTGGCGGCCCGTACGGGACCCAGCCGGGCCGGTACGGGACGCAGCAGGACCTCCTGGGCGGCCTCGGCGATCCGGCGGACCTGCTGCAGCTCCTGGTCCCGGCGGGCGCCGACGGCGCGGCTGGTCATCACGCTCGCCGTGGTGACCAGGGCGAGCGCGAGGAGGTTCGTGTAGACGAGCTGGCCTCCCCAGGCGTGGTTGTACGTGGCGGTGGCGACGCTGACGCAGAGGGCCACCCCGGCCGCCGCGAGGGTGCCCGCCGGGCCGAGGGTCACCGCCGCCAGGGCGGGGGTGGCGACCAGCAGCGGGCCGGTGTACACGACGTGCGCGGGGGTGAGTTCGATGACGAGCACCACGAGGGCGATCGCGAAGGGGAGGCCTTCCGCGAGGGCGAAGCGGATCTGGTGGCGGCCGTCGGCTCCCGGTTCCGGGGGCGAGCGCCAGGGCGCTCTCATGAGTACAGCCTGCCCCGCCCGGGCGTACGGCCGCCACTTCGTCCGGCGCAGCGGGTAGGGATGCGCAGACGGCCCGCCGGCCGTCCCGCCGAGACCCCGGAGCGCCCCGTATGAGCACCGACCCCGCCCCGGTCCCCCGGGTCTCCCGCGAGGAGTTCGACGCCCTCTTCGCCGAGGTCCGCACCTGGGGCCGCTGGGACCCGGCCGGGCGAGGCGCCTGGAACCGGGTCACCCCGGCCCACGTGCGCCGGGCGGCGGCCCTGGTCCGCGACGGCACGACGGTGCCGCTCGGGCGGCCGTGGGACACCCGGCCCGCCCCCGACAACCTCCGGCCGGCCCTGCACCACATGACCGACCTGGGCGACGTGGAGCCCCCGGAGCCGTCCGCCCACAAGGACTTCCTCGGCGCCGACTACCACGGGAAGTCCGTCAGCCACCTGGACGCGCTGTCCCACATCGCCTACCGGGGGGAGCTCTACGGGGGCCGGCCGGCCCGCGGCTGGGTCGGCGCGGGCGGCGCCCGCTTCGGCTCGGTCGCCGACCTGGGCCCGCTGGTCACCAGGGGCGTGCTGCTGGACCTGCCCGCCGTACTCGGAGCGGCCTGGCTGGAGCCCGGGCGGGCGGTACGGGCCGACGACGTCCTGGCGGCGGAGCGGACGCTCGGGGCGGACATCGACGAGGGCTGCGCGGTACTGCTGCGCACGGGCCGCTTCCGGCGCCGGAGGGAGCGGGGCCCCTGGGACCCGGACGCGGCGAGCGCCGGCTTCCACGTGGACGCGGTGCCCCTGCTGGCCGAGCGGGGGGTCAGCCTGCTGGGCTCGGACGGGGACAGCGACCTGCGCCCCTCGCCGGTCGAGGGCCTGCACTCCCCCGTCCACACCCTCGCCCTCACGGCCATGGGGGTGCCCCTGCTGGACAACCTGGACCTGGAGGGGCTGTCCACGGCCTGCGCCGGCGCCGGACGGTACGCGTTCCTGCTCGTGGTGACGCCGTTGAACGTCCCGGGCGGGACGGGGTCGCCGGTCAATCCCGTCGCCGTCCTGTGAAGCGGGAAAACACCCGGAATATACTCAAAAAGTGCTGATTGAAGTTTCACCGCACCGGCCGGAGCGGTCGGAGATCGGCGATCGTCCCGACGCGGCCGGGCCACCCCCGGCAAGGGGAAGTGATGCAGATGGGGGTCACGGGAGACCAGACCGGCCCCGCACGCTCCCGTGAGCGGTTCCTGGGGGGCGATCCGGTGGAGGGCGGGGTGCGCGGCCCCATCCTGAACTCCTGGCTGCGCTGCCGGCTGCTGGGGCTCTCCCCCGACCGGGCCGAACTGCCCTACCGGGACGACTTCGATCCGGACAGCCGGCTCGTACGGGCCGCCGGCCCGGTCCTCGACGAGCTGCAGAACCGGTTCTCCGGCACCAGGATGAACATCTCGGTGGCCGACGCGGACGGAATGGTGCTCCAACGCCGCTTCGGCGAACCCTCCCTGGCCCGGAGCCTGCCCCCCATCCAGACCCTGCCCGGCTTCGTCTTCGCCGAGCGGTACGGCGGAACCAACGGCATCGGCCTCGCGCTGGCCGAACGGCGCCCCGTCCAGGTCTTCCGCGCCGAGCACTTCGCCGAACGCGCCCAGTCGAACGCCTGCTGCGCCGCCCCCATCCGCGACCAGCTCAGCGGGCAGATCGTCGGCGTGCTCTGCTTCGGTTACCCGTACGCCTTCGAGCACCCGGACCTGGCGGTCCTGCTCGCCCGCGCGGTCGGGACGATCGAGCGGCGGCTGACGGCCCAGAGCGCGGAGCGCGAGCGCGCCCTGCTCCACACCTACCTCGACTCCGAACAGGGCGCCCGGCCGGCCGCGGCCACCCCCGCCGGCCCCGACGGCGGGGACGACGGGACGGGCGGGCCGGACGGGCTCCCCGTTCTGGCCTGATCTCCTCGGCCCGCCGGGGCGCCTTCGGCGTGACCCTCCCCCACCGCGGCCGGGCCACCCTGCTCAGCCGCCCCGTCACCAGCGGCGCCGGCGTGAACGGCATGGTCGTCGAAGCCGTCATCGGCGCCGGCCCGCCCGGCCCCCAGCCCGCCGCGCCCCCGGCCCGGCCCCCGGACGCCTTCCGCGGCCTGGTGCTGGTCGGCGAGCCCGAGGTGGGCAAGTACGCCGTCGAGGCCCGGCGGCGCCTGGAACTGCTGGCCGAGGCCAGCACCCTCATCGGCACCACCCTGGACGTCGCCCGCACCGCGCTGGAGCTGGCCGAGGCGGCGGTGCCGCGCCTGGCCGACCACGTCACCGTCGACCTGCCGGAGTCCGTGCTGCAGGGCGACGAGTCCGCCGACCCCGGCGCCGAACTGCACCGCACGGTGGTCCACGGCAT
>NZ_JZWV01001353.1 GCF_000966975.1 Streptomyces katrae
CACGGCTTCCGCGACGACTGCCCCTTCTACCCGGCCGGACAGCACGTGGAGCTGCTCCCCGGCACCCCCCAGATGCGCTGCCTGACCGGTCGGCACCCCGTCCTGGAACCCGAGCTGGCCTCCGCGGCGGGCTGGATCGCGCAGGACCCCGAGCGGTCCCGCCGGCTCCTGGACCAGGGCGTGCACTCCCTCATCGTCGTCCCGCTGCTCGCCCGCGGGGTGCTGCTGGGGATCGCGAGCTTCTACCGCTCCCAGGACCCGGCCCCGTTCGGCGACGACGACACCCGGCTCGCCCAGGAACTCGCCGCCCGGGCCGCCCTGTGCATCGACAACGCCCGCCGCTACACCCGGGAGCACAACCTGGCCCTGGCCCTCCAGCGCAGCCTCCTGCCGCGCGGTCTGCCCGAACAGGGCGCCGTCGAGGTCGCCCACCGCTACCTGCCCGCCGAGTCCGGCGTCGGCGGCGACTGGTTCGACGTCATCCCGCTCTCGGGCACCCGGGTCGCCCTCCTCGTCGGCGACGTCGTCGGCCACGGGCTGCACGCCGCCGCCACCATGGGCCGGCTGCGGACCGCCGCCCGCACCTTCGCCGAGCTGGAACTCGCCCCCGACGAGCTCCTCACCCACCTCGACAACCTGCTGGTCCGCCTGGACCGGGAGGAGGGCGGCGACGAGGCCCCGGGCAGCACCGGTGTCGTCGGGGCCACCTGCCTGTACGTGGTCTACGACCCCACCACCCGGCAGTGCACCATGGCCCGGGCCGGCCACCTCCCGCCCGCCCTGGTCCACCCCGACGGCCGCGTGACCTTCCCCGACGTCCCCGCGGGCCCCCCGCTGGGCCTGGGCGGGCTGCCCTTCGAGACGGCCGGGATCGAGCTGCCCGAGGACAGCACGCTGGTGCTCTACACCGACGGCCTCGTGGAGGACCGCCACGGTGACATCGACGTCGCCCTCGACCGGCTGCGGGCCGTCCTCGCGCACCCGGACCGGGCCCCCGAGGAGACCTGCCGGGCCGTCATGGACGCCATGGCCCCCGAGCACCCCGGTGACGACATCGCCCTGCTGGTCGCCCGCGCCCACACGCTGCCCGCCGGCCGGATCGCCGCCTGGGACCTGCCGGCCGACCCCGCGAAGGTCTGCGACATCCGCGCCGCCGCCACCCGGCGGCTGGCCGAGTGGGGGCTGGAGGAGCTCGCGTTCGCCGCCGAGCTGCTGCTGAGCGAGCTGGTCACCAACGCCATCCGCTACGGGGGCGAGCCGATCCAGGTACGCCTCATCCACGACCGCACCCTGATCTGCGAGGTCTCCGACGGCGGCAGCAGCGCCCCGCACCTGCGGCGGGCGGCCAGCACGGACGAGGGCGGCCGCGGCCTGTTCCTCGTCGCCCAGCTGGCCCAGTCCTGGGGCACCCGCTACACCCCCCGGGGCAAGGTGATCTGGGCCGAATGCGCCCTGGATGCCGCCTGAGGTCCGTCGTACCCCGGAATGCGGGCCCGCGGCCAGTAGCATCCCCCCTGCCCCGTCCTGCCGTACGGGGATCCGAGGCCGGCCCCGGAGACGTCCGTGCACCACGCCCATGACGAGTACGACGCCCCGCCCCACCCGGGCGCGGTGCCGCTGCTGCGGATCCGGGACCTGCGCAAACGGTTCGGCGGCACGGTCGCCCTGGACGGGGTGGACCTCGACCTGTACGCCGGCGGCGTCCTCGCCCTCCTCGGGCCCAACGGGGCCGGCAAGTCCACGCTCATCAAGGTGCTCGCCGGGGTCCACCGGGCCGACGCGGGCGAGGTGACCGTGGCCGGGCACCCGCTCGGCTCCGCGGCCGCCTCCGCGGCGATGTCCTTCATCCACCAGGACCCGGGCCTGGTGGACTGGATGACCGTCGCCGAGAACATCGCCCTGGGCACCGGCTACCCGCGCCGCCTCGGCCTGATCTCCTGGCGGCGGACCCGCGAGCGGTGCGCCGAGGCCCTGGCGGCCGTCGCCGGCCACCTGGACCCCGGGGCCCGCGTCGCCGGCCTCGCGCCCGCCGAACGCTCCCTGGTGGCCATCGCCCGGGCCCTCGCCCGCGACACCCGGCTCCTGGTCCTCGACGAGCCCACGGCCACCCTCCCGGCCGCCGACTGCGCCCGGCTCTTCGACGTCCTGCACGCCCTGCGCGACCGGGGCCACGGCATCCTCTACGTCAGCCACCGGCTCGACGAGGTCTACCGGGTCGCCGACTCCTTCGCCGTCCTGCGCGACGGCCGCCCCGCCGCCCGGGGCCCCCTCGCCGGGTACGACCCCGGCCGCCTGATCGCCGACATCACCGGCGGCGCCCCGCCCGGGCGCGGCCCGCGGACCCCCGCCGGTCCGGTCCCCGGGCGGCGCCCCGTCCTGCGCCTCGACGCCGTGACCACCGAAGGCTGCGGGCCTGTCAGCCTGGAGCTGGCGGCCGGCGAGATCCTCGGCACGGTCGGGCTGACCGGCGCCGGCCACGCACACCTGGGCCGCGCCCTCGCCGGGGTGCTGCCGCTGCTCGGCGGGCGGGTCCTGCTCGACGGCCGGCCGTACCGTCCGCGGGGCGCGGCCGGCGCCGTACGCCGGGGCGTGGGCTTCGTGGCCGCCGACCGCCAGGAGGAGGGCTGCGCACCCGATCTGACGGTCCGGGAGAACCTGCTGGCCAACCCGGCGGCGGCCGGGGTGCCGGCCTGGCGGTGGCTGGGGCCCCGGCGCGAACGGGGCGAGGCGGCCGCGCTGGCCGAACGGTTCGCGGTGCGCCCCCGGGACACCGAGGTGCCCGTCGCCACCCTCTCGGGCGGCAACCAGCAGAAGGTCGTGCTGGCCCGGTGGCTGCGCGGGCACCCGCGCCTGCTGGTCCTGGAGGAGCCGACCGCGAGCGTGGACGTCGGCGCCAAGGCGGCGGTCCACCGGATGCTCGACGGGGCGGCAGCCGACGGGACGGCGGTCCTGCTGGTGTCCACCGACTTCGAGGAGGTCGCGGACCTCTGCCACCGCGCGCTGGTCTTCGTCCGCGGCTCGGTGGCGGCCGAGCTGACCGGGGCCCGGCTGACCCCGGCCGAACTCACCCGCACCGCCTCGGCCATGCCCGCGATCACCGGCCCCGCGGGGGCCCCGTGACCGGCTGGTCCCCGCGCGGGCACCTCGTCGGCAGCTACGGGCTCCCGGCTCTGGCCGTCCTGCTCTTCCTGGTGTTCTCCCTCGCCCTGCCGGACACCTTCCCCACCCGGGACAACGTGTCCTCGATCCTGTCCAACCAGTCGATCCCCGCCCTGCTCGCGCTCGGCGCGACGGTCCCGATCGCCACCGGGAAGTTCGACCTGTCGCTCGGCTACGGGCTGGGCCTGGCCCACGTGCTGGTGATGTACCTCGTCGTCGAGACGGGTACGCCCTGGCCGGCGGCCTGCCTCGGTGTGGCCGCGGGCGGCGCGCTGGCCGGCGCGGTGAACGGGATCGTCGTCGAGTTCGCCCGGATCGACTCCTTCATCGCCACCCTGGGCACCGGCAGCATCATGTATGCCCTCACCGGCCGGCTCACCGACGGCAGCCGGATCGTGCCCGGGCCGGGCGGGCTGCCGTCCTCCTTCACCGCCCTCTACGACGGCCGGTTCCTCGGGCTGCCGCTGCCCGCCTTCTACGTCCTGGCCGCGACCGTGGTGCTGTGGGTGGTGCTGGAACGGCTGCCCTTCGGGCGGTACTTGTACGTCGCCGGCTCCAACCCCCGCGCCGCCGCCGTCCTCGGCATCCCCACCCGCCGGTACTCGGTGTACGCCTTCGCCACATCGGGCCTGCTCACGGGGATCGCCGGGGTGCTGCTGGCCGCGCAGCAGCAGATCGGG
>NZ_JZWV01001354.1 GCF_000966975.1 Streptomyces katrae
CCCGAGCGTGGGCCTGGACTACCTGCTGCCCGCGTTCGTCGGCGCCCTGCTGGGCTCCACCACCGTCAGGCCCGGCCGCGCCAACGCGATCGGGACCCTGGTGGCCGTCGGCGTGCTCGCCGTCGGGCTCGCCGGGATCGGCCAGCTCGGCGCCGACTTCTGGGCCACCCCGCTGTTCAACGGCGGGACCCTGCTGGTGGCGGTCGGCCTGGCCGGCTACTCGGCTCGGCGGCGGCTGCGGACCCGGGCCGCGGCGGACGGGCCCGCCCCGCCCGCCGGTGACGGTCCGCCCCGGCCGCCCGCGCACCACCAGCCCCCCGTCCAGCCCTGATCAGGAGCACCGTGTACCGCAGCCGCAAGCGCCTCCTCGCGACCGCCGCCCTGTGGGCGGCCGCCTCGGCCCTCGCCGCGGGCTGCGGCGGCGACGGCTCCGCGCACCCCTCGGGCTCCGCCCCGGGCGGAGGCTGCCCGGCCGCCCTCGCCAGGGCGAAGGAGGCGGTCGGGCGGGCCGAGCGCACCGGCGCCGGCTGGAACG
>NZ_JZWV01001355.1 GCF_000966975.1 Streptomyces katrae
CGGCTGGAACGGGCCCACCACCGGCCCCGCGGCGGTCCCCGGCAAGTCCCTGGTCTACGTCGCCCAGACCATGACCAACCCCGGTGTCGCCGGGGTCGCCGAGGGGGTCCGGGAGGCCGCGGCGGCCATCGGGTGGCAGGTCCGGGTGATCGACGGGGGAGGCACCCCGGCGGGCATCGAGGCCGCCCTCAGCGAGGCGGTCGCCCTCCGGCCCTCGGGCATCGTCATCGGAGGCTTCGACCCGCGGCTGACGGCTCAGCAGACGCGGCGCGCACAGGCCGAGGGCATCCCGCTGGTCGGCTGGCACGCGGTCGCCTCGCCCGGCCCGAGCACGGAGCCACCGCTGTTCACCAACATCACCACCAGGGTGGAGGAGGTGGCGGGGATCAGCGCGGACTGGGTCATCGCCCGCTCCGGCGGGGCCGGCGGGGTGGTCGTCTTCACCGACGACTCCATCCCGTTCGCCCGCACCAAGGCGGAGCTGATCCGGCGGCGGCTCGCCGGCTGCCCGGGCGTGGACCTGCTCGCGTCGTCGAACATCCCCATCCCCGACGCCGGTCAGCGCGTCCCCCAGGAGGTCTCCTCCCTCCTCTCCCGCTTCCGCGACCGGTGGACGGACTCCATCGCCGTCAACGACCTGTACTTCGCCGACGCCGCCCCGGCCCTGCGCGCCGCGGGGCGTCCCGGCGGGGGGCCGCCCTTCAACATCGGTGCGGGCGACGGGGACCCGTCCGCCTTCCAGCGGATCAACAGCCGCGGCTTCCAGGCGGCCACCGTCCCCGAGCCGCTGTCCCAGCAGGGCTGGCAGATCGTCGACGAGTTCAATCGCGCCTTCGCCGGGCGGCCCGCCAGCGGTTACGTCGCCCCGGTCCACGTCGTGACGGCC
>NZ_JZWV01001356.1 GCF_000966975.1 Streptomyces katrae
CCCCGGTCCACGTCGTGACGGCCGGCAACAGCCGCGGGGCCGCCTCCTGGGACCCGAAGGGCTACCGGGAGGCGTACCGGCGGATCTGGCACGGGGAGTGACGCGGGGACAGCGACGGCGGACGCGTCCAAGGACACGGCGAAGGACGCGGCGAAGGACGCCGCGCGGGACGTGGCGGAAGGCCCCGGGGAAGGGCGCGGGATCCCGTCGAGGGGTCGGTGCGGGGTTGGTTGTCCGGTTATGGGTAGTCTTCCCGGGTCGGTGTACGGTTCCGTCTGGACGGGGTGGGGTTGTCATGGGTCGTCGGACAGGGGTGCGTGCCGTGGCCGTGGCAGCGGTGCTGCTGCTCGGGGCCGGCGGATGCGGCGGGCCGAAGGGTGCGGGGGACGGGAAGACCCCGGGGAAGC
>NZ_JZWV01001357.1 GCF_000966975.1 Streptomyces katrae
AAGCTGACCTCCGTGCGCTCCACCCTGTGGACGCTCGGCTCCCTCGTGGCCCTGGTCGTCGGCGTCGGCATGCTGGCCGTGGTGCAGACCGCCTCCCAGGACTACGAGAAGCTCCCCTACACGGCGCCGGCCCTCTTCGGGCTGATGGTCGGGCAGATCGCCGTGATCGTGCTCGGTGTGCTGACGATCTCCTCCGAGTACGGCACGGGCCTGATCCGCACCACCTTCACCGCCGCCCCCGACCGGCTGCGGGTGCTCACCGCCAAGTACCTGGTCTTCGGCACGGTCGCCCTGCTCACCACCACCCTGTCGGTGGGGTTCGTCGGCCTCTGGGCGGCGATCCTCCACAGCGGGCCCGCCGCCGGGCCGCACGGCCTCGCCGAGTGGGCGGGCGCGCTGGCCGGCTGCTTCTACGTGACCCTGCTCGGCCTGCTCGCGATGGCCGTCGGGGCGCTGGTGCGGCACTCGGCGGGCGCCATCGCGGTGATGCTCGGCGTGGTCACCATGCCCCCGGTGCTCGGGTCGATACTGATGGTCTGGCCGGTCACCAGCGGGGTGGGCGGGCTGGTGCTCCGCTACAACGCGCCCGTCGGGCTGTTCCAGCTGTTCGGTGTCCAGGACAACGGCGTCGGCGGGGCGGCGATGCCCAGCGACCTGGCCCAGATGACCCTGCTCGTCCTGGTGACCGCGGCCGCGGTCACCGCCTCGTACGCCGTGGTCCGCCGCCGGGACGTCTGAGCGCCGGCGGCCGCGCGGATCAGTACCGCGGGGCGTTGCGGGACCGCTGCACCTTGGAGGTGCGGCGGTCCTTCGCGTTCCAGCAGGCCTTGTGCCAGTGCCGGCGGTCGTCGACGCCGCCGTACTCGGGCCAGGCCACCACGTGCGGGGTGCCCGAGGGGATCTCCTGGTCGCAGCCCGGGCAGCGGTAGCGCTTGCCCGCCGCGCTGGCGCCCGCCACGTGCCGGACCTTCCACTCCTCGCCCAGGTACTCCTCGGTGCGCTCGAGTCCGTACCGGTCGTAGGAGGAGCTCGGCCGCTCGTCCGGGGTCTCGCCGCCCCTGGGGCGGTTGTGGCGCGGTGACACGTATACCTCACGAAGGGGCGGCGGGCGGTGACTTTCCCCCAGACTACGCGCAGCGAGCCGCGCTACCCGCAGGGTGTCCGGGGAAGGCCCGACTCCGAACGGAACTGGCCCGACTATCTCAATAACTTTCCTGTCAGGCCGTGCCTTTGGCACGTGTCAGACGTTGTTGCCAGCAGACGTTGATGCCATCAACGAGCAACGAGCCGGTCCACCTGGGGGAGGCCGCGCCGACCGCGAGGAGGCTAAGGGCGATGCGCGTAGGAGCGTTTGTAGTGGCGGCTCAGTTCCCGGGCCAGGGGCAGGGGGAGGCGCTGCACCGGGCGGTGCGCACCGCCGAGGTGGCCGAGGAGACGGGGCTCGACTCGGTCTGGCTCGCCGAGCACCACTTCGTCCCGTACGGGGTCTGCCCGTCGGCGGTGACGCTGGCGGCGCTGCTGCTGGGGCGGACCCGGCGGCTGCGGGTGGGCACGGCGGTGAGCGTGCTGCCGAACACGCATCCGGTGGCCCTCGGGGAGCAGGCGGCCCTGCTGCACGTCACCTCCGGAGGCCGGTTCACCCTCGGGGTGGGGCGGGGCGGGCCGTGGGTGGACCTGGAGGTGTTCGGAGGCGGGCTGGAGGCGTACGAGAGCGGGTTCCCGGAGGACCTCGACCTGCTGCGGCGCTGGCTGGCCGAACCCCGGGTGGGGGCGGCCGGGGAACGGCACGGCTTCCGCGAGGTGGCCGTCGTACCGCGCCCGGACCAGGCCCTGGACGGGGACGGGACGGGGCCGGAAGTGATCGTCGCGTGCACCTCCCCGGCGTCGGTGCGGACGGCCGCGCGGCGCGGGCTGCCGATGCTGCTCGGCATGCACTGCGGGGACGAGGACAAGGCGGGCATGGTCGCGCTGTGGCGCGAGACGGCGCTGGCGGCGGGGCACGCGCCGGAGGCCGTACGGTCGGCGGGGCACGTGTCGGCCGGGGTGTGCCAGCTGGCGGACCGGACGGCGGACGCCCGCGAGACCCTGCTGAAGGCGATGCCGGGCTGGCTCCGGCAGGGCCTCGACGCGCACGTGACGGTCGACGGCCGGCACCGGGCGATGCGCGACCCCCACGCCTATACGGAGCTGCTGTGCGACATCCATCCGGTCGGCACACCGGAGCTGGCGGCGGACCGCCTGGCGGCCACCTCGGAGCGTACGGGCATCACACGGTTCGCCCTGCTGTCGGAGGGCTCCGGCGACCTCGCCGCGACGGAGGAGAACGTCCGGCGCCTCGGCGCGGAAGTCCTGCCCCTGCTGGTCTGACCCGGCCGGGTCCCGCGCGCCGCGCGTACGGCCTGGGCTGCCGCCCCGGTGTCTTCGCACCTCCCGCGACTCGGAGCGGCAGCGGAGTACTGGTCCTGCTAGCAGTCGCGGAGTTCGGGCGACTGGTTGAGCAGCTGACCGCGGATCGAGGTGAACTTGGCCAGCCGGTCGTCCACCGAGGGGTCCAGCGGGAACACCGCCACGCGGTGGCAGTTCTGGAAGGCGAGGCGCACCCCGAAGTGCCGCTGCAGCGCACCCCGTATCGCGTCACTCGCGAGCGCGCGCAGGAGCTGGCCGCGCGCCTGCTCGTCCGGCGGCGGCGTCTGGTTGTCGGCGAACTCTCCGCCCTCAACCTCCAGCTGGGCCGTCAACGAGCTGATCATCTCCCATGCGTAAGGCAGGGAGGTCCGGACGCAGTCGACGAAGGCGGCTTCGTCGACCTCGCCTCGCTCGGCCTGTTCGAGTAGGGCCGGTGAGACGTCGAGCGACATGGGTTCTCCTCTCGTGACCCCGGCGTTCTGGGTCGCCGGAGTCCTACGGGCAGGGAAGGAGGCCGCGACGCAGTGTGCACGCTCGGCAACCTCCCGCTCACCACGGTAGGCGCCCGCCGGGTGGCGCACCAGGAGAATGCGCATACAACGCGCCATCGGCGAACGGGGCTTTCAGGGGCGAATCGCGTGAAGGCCCGTCGGTCGAGTAGCGTTGCCGACCATGCGTCTCGTCATTGCCCGCTGCTCCGTCGACTACGCGGGTCGGCTCACCGCCCATCTGCCCTCGGCACCCCGTCTGATCCTCGTGAAGGCCGACGGCAGTGTCTCGATCCACGCGGACGACCGGGCGTACAAACCGCTCAACTGGATGTCGCCTCCGTGCACCCTCAAGGAGGGGAGCGGGGACGAGGCGAACGTCTGGACCGTCGTCAACAAGGCGGGCGAGAAGCTCATCATCACCATGGAGGAAGTCCTCCACGACTCCTCCCACGAGCTGGGCACCGACCCGGGCCTCATCAAGGACGGCGTCGAGGCGCACCTCCAGGAACTGCTCGCCGACCGCATCGAGACGCTGGGCGAGGGCTACACACTGATCCGGCGCGAATACATGACGGCGATCGGCCCGGTGGACATCCTGTGCCGGGACGCGTCGGGCGCGACGGTGGCCGTGGAGATCAAGCGGCGCGGGGAGATCGACGGCGTCGAGCAGCTGACCCGTTACCTGGAGCTGCTGAACCGCGACCCGCACCTGGCGCCGGTGCGGGGTGTCTTCGCGGCGCAGGAGATCAAGCCGCAGGCGCGGGTTCTGGCCAATGACCGGGGCATGGACTGCGTGGTCCTGGACTACGACGCCCTGCGCGGCATCGAGGACGACAAGCTCCGCCTGTTCTGACACACGCGGACCACGAACGAACCCCGGCGGGGCTGGAGAACTCCAGCCCCGCCGACGTTTCACGGCCCGGGCCGGGGTGCGGAGCCCAGCCCCTGCCCCTGCCCCTGGAGCACCCCCAGCCTCGCCGGCGTTCGAGG
>NZ_JZWV01001358.1 GCF_000966975.1 Streptomyces katrae
GGGGAACGGGCGAAGGGTGGGGAGGGGCAGGCCCCGCAGGGCCCCGGGCCCCGGACGCGTCAGCCCGTGGCCGTCGGGGACTGGGGGACGACCGGAGTGGAGGGGGTCGACGGTTTCGACGGGGACGGGTCCGACGGGGACACCGACGGGCTCGGGGGCGGGGAAGAGCTGACCGACGTGGACGGGCTCGGGGCCGGCGGGCTCGTCGGCGGCTCGGGAGCGGGCGACGTCGCCGGCGGCTGCGGGGCGGTCGTTCCCGACGGCGTCGGGGTGGCGGAGGCGGCCCCGCTCTGACTCGGCTTGGGGCCGGCCGACTGCCCGGGGGCGGCCGGCGGGGCCGCGTCGGTCTCCGGGTCGCCGCCGCCGGTGCCGGGCACCTGCGGGACGTGCGGGGACACCTGCGCCGAGGGGCTCGACGACACCGAGGGGACCTGGGGGTCCTGCTGTCCGTCCGAGGCCAGCGCGAGGCCGATGACCGTGCCGAGCGCCCGGGCAGGCGCAGGCGCCGGCGGCGGGAAGGCGCTGCCGAACAGCGCCGCCAGGTTCTTCGGGGTCTCCGGGGGCGGCAGCTGGGCCCGGCGGATCACCGGGTTGACCTGGGTGACGGCCTCGGACCCGGGCGCGGGGGCGCCCGCCTGCCCGGCCCGTGCGGCGGCGGCCGCGGCGGGCTTGGCGAGCTTCTCGGTA
>NZ_JZWV01001359.1 GCF_000966975.1 Streptomyces katrae
GCGCCGAGGACGAGCGGGGCGACGGCGGCCACTCCGAGGCCGGCGAGCAGACCGCGGCGGGTGGGGGCCGGGGACGCGGTGGGGGTCGGCTGCATGGCGTATTACCTCCCGGGCTCGGTACGGAAGGCCCGCCCCGGCGGGACGCTGACGGAGCGTCGGACCGGGGCGGGAGAACACCCGCAGCATTCCCGGCGGACGGCCGTTCGATAGGCGTCAGCGGAAAACTTTTTCCGGACCGGACGTCCGCCGGCGGACATCCGGCGGAAAACCGGTTGGGCGGGAAGCGGGGCTCCGGGTAGCGTGCGGAGCGACGTGAATCGTCAGCCGAGAGAAACGGAACACATTGCCGAGAACAGCCAAGGGCATCGAAGTGGAAGGCACCGTCGTCGAGTGCCTGCGTAACGCGACCTTCAAGGTGCAGCTCCCGAACGGGCACCAAGCGCTCGCGCACATCAGCGGGAAGATCCGGAAGAACTACATCAAGATCCTCCCCGAGGACCGGGTGCTCGTGGAGCTGAGCGCCTACGACCTCACCCGCGGCCGGATCGTCTACCGGTACCGCTGAGCGCACGCTCCGGCCCTGAGGGCGGGGGCGGGGCTGGAGGACGCCGGGCGGTTCGGCGAAGATGGGCGGACCGACCCGGCCGCACGAGCGAGGAGCGCTTCCGCAGATGCCCAGTTCCGCTTCCGGTTCTGCCCCCGGTTCCCCCGGCGGTGCCCGCAGGCGGCCGCCGACGATCGCCGACGTCGCCCGGGCCGCGTCCGTGTCGCCGACCACCGTGTCCCACGCCCTCAACGGGCTCGGCAAGGTCGACCCCCGGACCCGCGAACGCATCAAGCGGACCGCCGCCGAGCTCGGCTACCGGCCCAACCTGCGTGCGCAGCGCCTGCGCAACGGCCAGGCCAAGGCCATCGCCCTCGCCTCCTCCATGCCCTTCGCGGTGGCCGCCGGACCCTCCCGCCTCGGCTTCTACATGGAGATCGCCGCCGCCGCGGCGGAACGCGCGATGGTGCACGGCTACGCACTCGTCCTGGTCCCGCCCGTGCAGTCCGGATCCCCGCTGCACTCCCTCGACATCGACGGCGCCATCGTGGTCGAGCCCGGCGAGGACGACCCGGCCGTCGCCCAGCTGCGCGAGCGCGGCCTGCCGTACGTGGCGCTCGGCCGCGAGGTGGCCCGGACGGACGCCCCGTACGTGGACCTGCGCGGCGGCCCCGTCACCGGACTGCTGCTGCGGCACCTGCGGGAGCAGGGGGCGCGCCGGCCGGCCCTCCTCATCGGCGCCGGCAGGCGCCACTCCTCCGTCGACGCCCGCGCCGCCTACGAAACCGCCGCCGCCGAGGAGGGCTGGACCCCCCTCGTCGCCACCGCCCCCGAGGAGGGCGGTGAGCAGGCCGGGTACGAGGCCTGCGCGGCCCTGCTGGCCGAGCACCCGCGGACCGACGCCGTCTGCGCCCTGGTCGACGTCTTCGCCGTGGGCGCGGTCCGGGCGATCCGCGACAGCGGCCGGCGCGTCCCCGAGGACGTACTGGTCGTCACCCGGTACGACGGCCCCCGCGCCCGTACCTGCGAGCCGCCGCTCACGGCGGTCGACCTGCATCTGGACCGGGCCGCCGCCGACGCCGTGGAACTGCTCCTGTCCCGGCTGCGCGACGGGGGCGCCGCCGCCGGAGGACCGGCG
>NZ_JZWV01001360.1 GCF_000966975.1 Streptomyces katrae
CGGAGGACCGGCGCCGGCGCCCGAGCCCCGGGTGATCGCCCGCGCCTCGTCGCTGCGCGTCACGGAGCCAGGATGAGCACGGCGCCGGACACGAGCGCGAAGCCCAGGACCAGGGGGCGCATCCGGGCCGCGTCGATCCGGTGGTGCGCCAGCCGGCTCAGCCACGCCCCGGCGGCCAGGGCGGGCAACAGGGCCACCGCCCACCCCAGTTGCGCGGGCGTGCCCCGGCCGGCCGCGAGCAGCAGGGCGAGCGAGACGACCTCGCCGACCAGGAAGCACAGGGCGACCGTGGACCGCAGCTCCGCGGGCGGGCGGTGCTGGTAGACCAGGGCCAGCGGCGGACCGCCCACCCCGGTCGCGGTCTCGGTGAGCCCCGTGACGGCGCCCGCCCCCAGGTACGCGGCCCGGCCGGGCACGAAGGCCGGCGCCGCCAGGCTCACGGCCGCCGCCAGGACGGTCGCCACGCCGACGACCACACCGAGCCGCTGAGCGGGCACCGCCCACAGCAGCAGCAGCCCGCCCGGGGTCGCCGCCAGCCGCGCCGCCGAGATCCATCCCGCGCCCCGCAGGTCCAGCGCGTGCCGTTCGCGCCAGACCACGTACACGTTCAGCGGGATCATCGAGGCGAGGACGAACACCGGGAGCAGCGAGGGTTCAAGCAGCCCGGCCACCGGAGCGACGACCAGCGCGAACCCGAGGCCGCTGGTCCCCTGGACGAACGCGGCCGCGGCCACGACCAGGGCGAGGACCGCCACCGTCGTGGCGCTCACCGGAGGGCGCTTCCGGCCCGCGCGGCCGTGGAGGTGGGGTGCGCCCGGGTCACGGCGGCCCGTGCGACCACCTCGTCGGCCAGCTCGGCCGCCCGCTGCAGGAGCGCGCGGTCGTCCCAGCCGACGGCCCGGCCCCGCCACATCCGCAGCCGGCCGGCCACGAACACCGCGGTGATCTGGTCGCGGTTCCCGCGCCGGACCAGCTCCCAGGGCAGGTCCCGGGAGGTACGCATCTCGGGGCCGCTGACGTCGACGAGCAGGAAGTCGGCGGCCGCCCCGGCGGCGATCCGGCCGGTGAGCGCCCCGAGGCCGACGGCGTCCGCGCCGCCCGGGCCGCCGCGCTCCAGCCAGGACCAGCCCGCGCCGCAGGAGGAGTCCCCGGTGGCCAGGCCGTAGGCGAGGCGCTGGGCGAACTCGGCGGCCTCCACGAGGCGGAACGCGTCGCCACGGGTGCCGTCCGTGCCCAGGCCGAACCGGATCCCGCGTTCGGCCATGGTCGTGGCCGGGGCCACGGCGTTGCCCTTCCACGCGCTGGCGACGGGGTTGTAGCTCACCGCGGCGCCCGTGTCGGCGAGCAGGGTCAGTTCGGCGGGGGTGACCAGGGTGGCGTGGGCGGCGAGCAACTGCGGTCCCAGCGCGCCGACTTCCCGCAGGTACTCCAGGGGGCGCAGGCCGTGCCGGACCAGGGAGCGCTCCACGGCGGCGAGGTGCTCGTTGACGTGGATCTGGACCACGGCGCCGGCTTCCGCGGCGAGCCGGGCGGTGTCCCGCAGGGTCCGTGCGGTGGCCGCCTCCGGGACGGAGACCGCCAGCGACGGGTGGACCAGCTCCGCCCCCTCGTACCGGGCGAGGTGCCGCTCGGCGGCGGCCAGGACGGCGGCGCCGTCCGTCCCCCCGGGCACGGCGGCTTCGGGGACGTCGTTGCAGACGAGCCCCAGGACGCAGCGGATCCCCGCGTCGCCGGCGGCAGCGGCCACGACACCGGCGTCCACCGGGGCCCGGGTACCGGCCTCGGTGACGGTGGTGAAGCCGCCCCGGAGCGACTCGAGCGCCGCCAGCTTCGCGGCGGTGTAGGCGGCCTCCTCGTCCAGGGCCCCCTCCAGGGGGACCCATACGCGGCGGAAGATCTCGGAGGGCTCGCCGAAGGCCAGGGCCGCGCCGAAGCTCTGCGTCAGGTGGTGGTGGGCGTCGACGAACCCGGGCATCAGCACGTGCCCGGGCAGCAGGACGGGGGTCAGGCCGGGGTGCTCGCGTTCCAGCAGGGCGGCGGGCCCGACGGCCCGGAAGGTGCCGCCGTCGACGACGGCCGCGTACCCCTCCACCGGCCCTTCCGGGGTCATCACGACCGCCGGGCGCAGGAGTCGGGGACCGCCGGACAGCCGACGGGGATCCGGGAGGGTGGCGGCGGGCTCGTGTCTCATCGGGAGGGTGCTCATCTCGTCCTTCGCGTACGGGTCACACATGGGGCAGGGGAGCGGGGCCGGCCGCCTCGGCGGGAGCGAGGGCCGTCCGTGCGGCGAGGCGGGGCCGCACATGGTGGAAGAGGACGTTCAGGACCGCGGCCGTGCACGCGCCGACGGCCACGCCGCTCTCGAGCAGGATCCGCGCTCCGGAGGGCAGCCCCGCGTAGACGCCGGGGACGAGGATCGGCAGCAGGCCCAGCGCCAGGGCGACGGCGCAGATGAACGCGTGGGAGTGCCGGTCCAGTTCGGCCTTCCCGAGCATCTGGACGCCGAGCACCGTGATGACCGCGAAGACCACCATGGCGGTGCCTCCGACGACGGCGGACGGGATGACGCTGATGGCGCGGATGACGGGCGTCAGGAAGCCGATGGCGATGAGGACCGCGCCGGCGGCCGCGGTGACGAACCGGCTGCGCACCCCGGTGACCCGGACGATGCCGATGTTCTCGCCGCTGGTCACCATCAGCGGCAGCCCGAGGAACCCGGCGAGGACGGACACCAGGGCGTCACCGCGGACGGTCCGCGGTACGGCGGTGCGCGCGTCGATCTCCTTGCCGACGGTCTCCGCGTTGATCACGGTCTGTCCGGTGGCCTCGGCCATGGAGGCCAGGGCGTACAGCATCAGCGGGAGTGCGGCGACCAGGTGGAACTCGGGCGTGCCGAACGGCATCAGCTGCGGGGCGCTCAGGATCCCGCCCCCGGTGACCCCGCCGAAGTCGATCCGTCCGAGTGCGAAGGCCAGGACGCTGCCGGCGATCAGGCCGAGCATCACGGCGAGTTGCCGCAGGACCCCGCTGAACAGCCAGTAGAGGGCGACGGTGAAGCCGATCGTGGCCAGGCCGAGGGCCAGGTTCGCGGGGTCGGCGAAGCCCGGCTGTCCGGGGCGGCCGGTGACGAGCAGCGCGCCGACCTTCACCAGGTTCACCCCGACGATGACGATCATCGTGCCGATGACCAGGGTGGGGAAGTACTTCAGCAGCCGGGAGAAGACCGGCAGGACGAGGAAGGTGAAGGCGGCGCTGATGATCACCGCCCCGGTGGCGGTGCGTACGCCGTGCTCGTCGGCGATGGCCAGGAAGAGGATCAGCGGGGCCCCGCCGGGCAGCATGACGAACGGCAGCCGGGGCCCGAACTTCCAGGGCCCCAGCGACTGGATCAGGGAGCCGATCCCGGAGAGCACGAAGGCCGCCGAGAGCAGGTTGACGGTGAGCCGGGGGCCGAGGTGCAGGGTCGCGCTCATCAGGAAGATCGCCGAGACGGGGGTCGCCGCCATGACGAGGACGTGCTGGACGCCGAACAGGAGGATCCGGCTCAGCGGGCGGGACTGGTCCACGGGGTGGGGGAGTGTGCGGGGACTGGACACGTTCGAGCTCCGTTCGGCTCGCTCCGGTTTCGGCCGCGGTCCGGCTCCGGGCAAGAGCCGGAGCAGGGTGGCCAAATCGATTTGGCCGCCAGTATGTGAGGGCCCTGAAGGCCCGTCAAGGGTTGTGGACGCATTGGTTCCAGAGGCAGTCCGCCGGTTCCGCGGACGCCTGGACCGGGCGCGGAAGGCCGCTTCCCCCGCCGGAATCGGGGCCCGGCGGGGGAAGCGACCCGTCCTCACCTGGCTCGGCCGCTACACGGCTCGGCCGCTGTACGGCTCGCCTGCCG
>NZ_JZWV01001361.1 GCF_000966975.1 Streptomyces katrae
GCCCCGGCCCGCGCCCCCCCCCTCGTACGACATGTCCGCGCTGTGCAGGGCGGCCGAGGGGCGGGTGGACCCCGCGATCGTCGCCCTGTGCCGGTAGGCCCGAAGGGACTGCCGGGGCGGATCGGGCGCTGTCGGTGGCCCGTGGCACAGTGCACGCATGAACGAGGACATGCACGGTGCCGCGCTGATCGACCGGGTGATCGAACGGGTCCGGGAGCGGGGCTGGCCCACCTGCGAGGCCCCGGACCTCGACGAACCGGTTCCGGTCGCACCGGAGGTGCTCGACCGGCTGACGCTGCCCGGCGGCCGGCCGCTGCCGCCCAGCCTGCGCCGCTGGCTGGCCTTCGACGGCTCCTGGCTCGCCGCCGTCGGCTGGTACGACGACCCGGCCGAGCCCCGGTTCGGCGACCGGGGACTGGGGGCGACGGCGGAGTGGATGTACGGCGACGACGACGGCATGGCCGGCATGTTCACCGCCTTCGAGGAGCTCCTGCCCGCCGTGTGCCTGCCGCTCGTCGGCGGCTGCGACTCCCGCCGCCTGCTCTACCTGGGCTCACCGGACTCCACGGGCGAGTACCCGGTCCTGGTGACCGACACCGACGACCTGGCGTACGTGGCCGTGATGTACCCCGGCCTCGACGTGTACCTCGCGGACCTCGCCGAGGTGATCGACCTGGACTTCGACGACTACACCTCGCTCGCCTCACATCCCGAGTACGCCGCGCGGATGGCCGAGCACGCGGAGAACACCGAACTCGGCCCGGACGGACTGGAGTTCCCCGACCTGGACCGGCTCGACTAGCGGGCTGACGGGAATTGGGTGGATGCGCCCGCTCCGGATACCTACAGTGACCGGACACCCCTCCCCCGACCAGGAGCCCGTCATGCGTACGCACTACCCCCGTACCGCGCATCTGCCGTGGTCGCCCGGCGCCACGGCGGACGACGTGCGCGCCGGGGGGACCGCCGCGCTGGCCGGGCGGGAGGTGGTGGTCACCGAGAAGCTCGACGGGGAGAACACCACCCTGTACGCGGACGGCCTGCACGCCCGCTCCCTGGACTCCGGCCACCACCCCTCCCGCGCCTGGGTCAAGGCCCTCCAGGGCCGGATCGGGCCGCGGATCCCGGAGGGCCGGCGGGTGTGCGGGGAGAACCTGTACGCCCGCCACTCGCTCGGCTACGAGGAACTCGACAGCTGGTTCTACGGATTCTCGGTGTGGGACGGCGACCACTGCCTGGACTGGGACCGCACCGTCCGGTTCCTGCACGGGCTCGGCGTCCCCGTGCCCCGGGTGCTGTGGCGCGGGGTCTACGACGAGCGGGCCCTGCGCGGACTGCGGATCGACACCTCCCGCCAGGAGGGGTACGTCGTCCGTACGACGGCCGGCTTCGACCGCGCGGACTTCGGGCGGTACGTGGCGAAATGGGTGCGCGGCGGGCACGTGCAGACCGATACGCACTGGATGTACGCGCCCGTGGTGGTCAACGGGCTCGGCCCCGCCGCCCCCCTGTGGGCCGTCCGCTCCGGGTCCGGCCCGGACGTCGGCGGGCTGCTGTCCGCCCTCGGCATGTCCGCCCTCGGCACGGACGCGACGGCCGGCACGGAGGCCGAGGCGGCCGTCGCCGCGGTCATCGCGTGGCTCGACGGCGCCGGACGCACCGGGGAGGCCCGGCTGGCCGGCGTCCTGGCCGCCGCCCTGCACCGCGAGCCGCGGGCCGCCCTCGGGGCGCGGCTCGCGGCGGGGCCGCTCGGGATGCGGACCGCGCGGCGGGTGGCCGACCTGGTGGGGCTGTACCCGGCGCTGCGCAGGCCCTTCCCGGAGGAGGAGCGGCGGGCCGGGCTGGTCCGGCTGGCGTCGGCCGCCGACCTCGGGGTGCTGCACGCGCTGGCGGCGGCCCTGCCGGACGCGTCGGCCGAGGAGGCGGAGTGCGTGGAGTGGTCCGCGCTGTGCGCCGAGGAGGCCGGGCTGCTCGGCCCGGACCCGCTGGGCCCGCTCCGGGCCGGACTGCGCGAGGCCCTCGCCGGCCTGGAGGTGGACGCCGCCGACCGCTGCTGGGCGGAGGCCCGCGAGGCCTTCGGCCGGGGTGCGCTCTCCACCGCCGAGGAGGCCGTGGCCGCCACCTGGCGGTGGCGGGACGGGTCGGCGTACCCGCGGCTGGTCCAGCTCTGCGGGCCCTCGGGCAGCGGGAAGAGCACCTTCGCGCGGAGCCTGCCGGGCGTGGCCGCGTACATCTCCCTGGACGACCTGCGCGAGGCCCGGGGTGCGCGCGCCGACCAGCGCGCCAACCCCGAGGTGCTCCGCGAGGGCCTCGCCCGGCTCGACCGCGCCCTGGCCGCCGGGGGCACGGTGGTGTGGGACGCGACCTCCCTGACGGAGCAGCAGCGCGGCCTGGCCGGGGCGGTCGCCCGGCGCCGGGACGCCCTGGTCACCCGGGTGGCCGTGCTGGTCGGGGAGGGCGAGCTGGTGCGCCGCAACGCGGTGCGCCCGCACCCGGTGCCGGAGGCCGTACTGGCCGCCCAGCTGCGCCGGTTCAGCCCGCCGTCCGCCGTACCCCGGGCAGGCGCACCGGACCTGGTACGTCGGGGCGGGCGGAACGGTCGAGGACGGGGCCGGCTCCCTGGGGGCGGCCGACGAGGGGGAGGACCTCTGATGCGCACCAGTGAGCAGCTCTACCACCAGGTCCGCTGGGACCCCCGCTTCGATCCGGCCCGGTTCACGCTCGGACTGCTCCAGCGCGGGGCCGCCCCCAAACGGGTGCCGCTGCCCTCCTTCGTGCCGGGCGGGGACATCCCCTGGCACCGGGTGCTGTTCGTCGAGGCCGACGGCGAGCTGGTGTGGGACCGGGCGCGCGGGCTGGACCTGATCGACTCGACCACGGCCGGGCGGGTGCGCGGCCGGCGGCTGCTGCCCGAGCCCTTCTTCACCGCGCGCACCCCGCACGCCTGGGACCCGGCGGGCGGCGCCTGGCGGCCGGTCCAGGCGGGCCCGGCCGCGCACCCGCCGGCGCGGGTGCGGCTGCTGACCTGTGGGACCGCTACGACGCCCCGCGCATCGCCACCGCCCGGCGCAGGCCGATGCTGCTGGCGGAGCTGGCGGCGGCCGACGCCGATGTGATCGCCCTCCAGGAGGTGGAACCGGCCCTGCTCGCCCTGCTGCTGGCCGAGCCGTGGGTGCGGGCCGGGTACACCCTGGGCACCGATCCGGACGGCGCCGACGTGGCGGACAGCGGGCTGCTGGTCCTGAGCCGGCTGCCGGTGCGCGAGGCGGGGCTGCACCTGCTGGGCCGGCACAAGGCGGTCACGGCCGTCACCGTGGACACCGCCGGCGGGCCCCTGGCCGTCGCCGCGACGCACCTCAGCAGCGACCACTCCGAGAACGGTGCCGGCCGCCGCGAGGCGGAACTGGCCCGGCTGGCCGAGGGTCTGGGCGGGATCGACGGGGGCCTCGCGCTGCTCGGGGACTTCAACGACGGCCGCACCGGCGCCGAGGGGCCCGCCGCCGCGCTGGGGCTGCGGGACGCCTGGGGCGAGGTGCACGGCCCCTCCGACGACACGCCCACCTTCGACCCCCGGGTCAATCCGCTGGCCGCGATCGCCTCCCTGACGGGGCGGGCGGGCCGCATCGACCGGATCCTGCTCTCCTCCGGCGCCGGCGCGCGGGTACGGGAGGCCGCGCTGCGGGGTGCCTCCCCCGCACCGGACGGGCTGTTCGTCTCCGACCACTTCGGGGTGGAGGCCACCGTGGAGTACGGGGCGGTGGAGTACGGGGCGCGGGACGCGGCCGACGCGCGGCTCGGCGTACCGG
>NZ_JZWV01001362.1 GCF_000966975.1 Streptomyces katrae
AGCTGCGCCGGGCGCACGACCCCGGCGTGGAGCGCTGGCCGGCGCACGTGAACCTGCTGTTCGGCTTCGTTCCCGAGTCCTCGTTCGCGCGGGCGCTGCCGCTGCTGGCCGAAGCCGCTTCGGGCATCGGGCCGTTCACCGCCCGGCTGGAGGGGGTGCACTCCTTCGGCCGGCGCGAGGAGGCCACGCTGTGGCTGGACCCGGCGGCGGGCGAGGGCGGGGACGCCCCCTGGCAGGACCTGCGACGGGCCCTCGCCGACCGCTTCCCGGGCTGCCGGGGCCGCTCGGCGGGCTGGACCCCGCACCTGACGCTGGGCCGCAGCACCGATCCGCAGCGTGCGGAGCACGAGTTCGCGCTGCGGCTCGGCCCCGGCGGGCGTACGGCACGGGTCGGGGAGCTGGCGGTCCTGTCCCGGCGCGGGGACGGGCCGATGCGGGTACGGGCGGTGGTGGAACTGGGCACGGGCACCTGGCGGTGGACGGAGCCGTCACCCGCGCAGGCGGGGCACCCCCACGCCCCGGAGTCCCGCCGGGCTGCGGGGCCTCCGCCGAGGCCACGGCAGACCGGGGC
>NZ_JZWV01001363.1 GCF_000966975.1 Streptomyces katrae
AGGTGAGCCCGCAGCAGTACCGGGCGGGGGCCGGGGCGGGGGCGGGGGTGCCCGGGGTGCCGGGGACGGTGGTGCTCGGCTAGGGGGTGTCGGGGGAAAGGTTCGGCGTGGGGTCGAGGTGGAGGACGCCGACCGGTTCGTCGTCGCTGAACTCGCCGGTGCGGTGGAAGCCGAGGCCCAGGTAGAAGGGCTCCGGGCTGTTCTCGGCCGGCTTCCAGGTGACGTACACCCGCCTGCCGCCGCGGCGGCGTATCTCCTCCGTGACCGCCTCGACGGCGAAGCGGCCGTAGCCCCTGCCCTGCCGGTCGGCCGCGATGTTCAGGCGCCAGAGGCCGGAGCGGATGTCCTGCGGGTCCTTCGCCCACGGGTAGTCCATGAAGGCCATGACGAAACCGACCACCTCGTCCCCGTCGACGATGGCGCGCGGCCAGGCGGTGTCGCCGTGGACGTAGGCCTCGGCCAGGGACTTCATGACGGGGGAGACGAGGTGTTCCTGGTCGGGGTGGACCCGTACGGCGCACACCGCGTCGAAGTTGGCCGGGGTCACCGGCACCAGGCGCAGTGAAGAACTGATCATGCGCGCAGCCTAGTGCGAGCGAAGCGCTTGAAAAGAACGGGACGTGCGGTATCTTTATTGCCGTGACCAGGGGGAGGGGACCATTTTGAGGGGCAGGAGTGGCGGTCGTCTCGGGACCGCAGACGGCAGACCGGGATACCGGGCAGCCCGGCGCTGTGACCGCTGCCCGGGGAGCGGTGCCCCCCGGGGGTGCGGACCGTCGGAGCCTACGCGGCGCCCCGGGCCGGCCGGCGGCTACTCCGGCTCATCCGTCACGAGCGCGGCGGAAGCCTCGTGGAAGACCTCGGCCGCCCGGTCCTCACCCATGTGCAGGGAGGCCAGGACCGAGGGCTGCGCGATGCTGGGCATCAGATGGCGCAGCAGGGCGCTGGCCCGGGTGGTCAGGTCCTCGTAGTCGGTGAGCGCCTGGGACATGGACTGGATGCCGGCGTACGAACCCACGATGACGTCGGCGGTTTCGGCCGGGATGACGTGGGGGAGCAGCTCGCCCTGTGCCTGCGCCTTCTCCAGCCGCTCCCGGACGGGAACGGCCCAGTTGCGGAACGGTCCGCTGCGGTCGAGGTCGCCGGCCATCTGGTCCATGGTCAGGCGCACGCCCGCCCGGACCATGGGGTCGGTCTGCAGGCGGTAGGTGTGGAGCATGACGATGTCCACGATCTCCTGGAGCTTGGCGGCGCGCTCCGGCAGCACGAGATTCTGGTTCTGCGCGTTGAGGACCCCTTGCGCCAGGTCGTCCTTCGACTGGAAGTGGAAGTACAGGGCTCCCTTGGTCACCCCCGCGACCGTGAGGATCTCGGAGATGGTGGAGGCCTGGTAACCCCGTTCTTCGAAGATCTTGGCCGCCGCGCTCAGGATCGCCTGGCGCGTGCGGATGGCGCGGACCTGCTCAGCCACGATGGCTCCTCTCCACAGAATCTCGGAGCGTCGGAAGCCCTTGCTGCAAACCGTCCGTCCCGTACGTATCTTACAGCGGGTAATGCCGACGCCAACCCCGCCGCCACACCGGGGCACCCGATTTGAGGAGAAACAGACATGATGCTCGTGACGGGTGCCACCGGCACGATCGGCCGTGAGGTGCTGCGGCGCCTCGCTCCCGACGTGCCGGTCCGGGTCATGGCCAGGCAGCCCGCACGCGTGACGGGGGCCCCCGGAAAGGCCGAAACAGTGCGGGGGGACTACGACGAACCGGAATCGCTGGACCGGGCCCTGCGGGGCGTCGACAGCGTGTTCCTCGTGACCAGCCGGATCGGCCGCGACGACGACGCGCGGTTCCTCCGCGCGGCCCGGGCGGCCGGCGTCCGGCATGTGGTGAAACTCTCGGCCGCGGCCGTCGAGGACGGCCGGGCCGACGACCTGATCACCCGCTGGCAGCGGGACAACGAGGACCTGCTGCGGGGTTCCGGGATGGAGTGGACGCTGCTGCGCCCGCGCTCCTTCATGTCCAACACCTTGTCCTGGGCGTCCTCGATCCGCTCGGACGGGGTGGTGCGCGCGCTCTACGGGAAGTCGGCGAACGCCTGCGTCGACCCGCGGGACATCGCGGAGGTGGCGGTGCGTGCGCTCACCGAGCCGGGGCACGCCGGCCGGGCCTACGTACTGACCGGGCCGGCGGCGCTCACGGCAACCGAACAGACCGCCCAGCTCTCCGAACTGCTGGGCCGGTCACTGCGCTGTGAAGAGCTGGACCCGGCGGAGGCCCGCTCCCTGTGGGGCACCCGGTATCCGGAGGCCGTGGCCGAAGCGCTGCTGCGGAGTGCCGAGCGGCAGCGCGACGGGGCCAAGGCCGGAGTGCGGGACACGGTGGAGGAGGTGACCGGGAGGCCGGCGGGGACGTTCCGGGCATGGGCGGCCGGTCATCTCACCGCTTTCATGCCGCACCGGTCCGCGGTGGGTCAGCCCGAGTAGGAGGCGGCCGTCACGGTGGCACCGAAGACGAACGCCCCGTTCTGGTAGCCGGTCACGCGGACGGCTTCCTCCGCTCCGGGCATCTCGTCCTGGTACAGCCGCTGGGCGTCGATCATGCAGGGCGCGTCGAGCTCGACGTACCGCTTGAACTCGCTGTCGATGCCGAGCGGCAGGAAGGAGGAGCGCCCCAGCGCGGCCGCAGAGGCCTGTCTGGCGGCCTCCAGGAGCACCATGCCCGGTACGTGGTCGACCGGGTGGTCGAAGAGGACGGGGTGGAGGGTGTCCACCCGCAGCTGCCAGCGGTTCGCTTCACCGATGGGGGAGAGGACAACGTCCGTCGGTGACAGCCGGCCCACGCTCTGGGGGGCCGTGGGTGCCGTCAGCGGGAGGGGACGGTGGTCGGGCCGCAGGGTGTGCGGGGGCCGGACCCGCTTGTAGACGGCCGGGCTGGTGCAGGTGTAGGAGACCCGCCCCGTGGCGACGACGTGGCCGTCGCGGCGGACGACCGACTCGTAGGTGAGCCCGGTGAGGCTGCCTCCCCGCCGCTTGATCTCCGTGCACGTGACGTCGATGTCGAGGGAGGCCGGTGTCTGGCGGACCAGCAGGTGCTCGGGGTGAACGGTGAGGCTGAGCTCCCACAGCAGGAAGTGATGGCCGAACGGGACGGCGAACTCGGCGTGTCCCAGCAGGCTGCCGATTTGGCGAATCGTTTCGGTGCAGATGAGCGGATCGTAGTGACCGCCCGCGACCGGGGTGAAGAAACTGTGGCTGCGGGGCCATTGGGCCGTTACGGAGAAGCGGGCCTCGTCAACGCGCTGCCAGTCGGTGAGCAGGACTTCGGCCACGGACGCGCGATGCACCAGTTCCTTCGGAACGGTGGCTGTGAGTGACGGGAAGCGGAAACCGTGCTGCTCCGCTGGTGAAGGTATAGCCCGCCATGCCGGGTCGTAGACCGCAGTGCGCTCGGCATGAAACGTGCTCGCGCTCATTGTTCCCCCTAGACAGCGCTGACCAGTAACGGGTGTGACTGGTCAGAAAAATATATACCAACCGGTTTTTTCTCCAGGGGTAGTCGGAACCCAGTCCGCGAAATATCCGGAGGGTTCGATTCCGGCCAACCTTCCCCCGCATGTTTCCCCAGGTCTCCGCCAGTTGAGCGGAGGTCAATCTCCGCCACACGCCAAGAAGCATCTCAAGCGCGTCAAGAGCGGTTCTTTAGCAGGTGGCGGGGGGCGGCCCGGGGGATGGGCGGGACGCGGACGCCGGGCGCGCGGGGCCCCTCCGTTTGCGGATCGCGAGACGAGCGGTCCCGGGC
>NZ_JZWV01000178.1 GCF_000966975.1 Streptomyces katrae
GTGCGGCGGGGCGGGCGGGTGGTGTCGGGGGCCGCCTCCGGGACGGCCTCCGCCTCCGCGCCCGGGCGGACGCGGGGGGCCGGGGCGCCCTCGCGCGGGGTGCGGGCCGCCGCGCCGGCGGCACGGGGGGTGCGGGCCGGGCGGGCCGGGGCAGGGGGGAGCTGGCCCTTGAGGGGGCCCCACTCGTTCGGGTCCGGGACGCCGGGCGGAAGCATCTGGCGGCGCTTGGGCGCGTCCGGGTCGTGCGCCTCGCCCGGCTCCTTGGCGCCGGGCCACGCCTTGGCGACCCGGGCCGCCAGGACGAAGTCCTTGCGCAGCGGGTGGCCCTCGAAGTTCTCGGGCAGGAGGAGGTGGACGAGGTTCGGGTGGTCGGTGAAGGTCACGCCGAACATCTCGTACGTCTCGCGCTCGTGCCAGGCGGCTCCCGCGTAGACGGCGACGGCCGACGGGAGGGACGGGGAGGCGTGCGGGACGGTCGTGCGGAGCAGGAGGCGGCGGACACGGCCGCCCTCCAGGGCGACGACGTGCGCGCAGATCCGGAAGCCGGTGCCCGGCTCGTCGACGGCGCTCAGCCAGTCGAAGAAGGTGCAGCCCAGCTTGTCGCGGGCGATCTCCAGCGAAGCGATCCAGGATCCGGCCGGGACGTCCACCGTGAGGACGTCGTACGCGACGGAGGCCACGGCCTCGGCGCCGAAGACGGTCGGGGCCGCGTCGGGGAGGGAGTCGTAGAGGTTCACGCGCCGGCCCCCGGGGCGGGCGGGGGCGTGACCAGTCCGCTGGTGAGCTGCGCGACGGACGGCCGGTCCGCGTACCGCTCGGCCAGCGACTCCCGGGCGATCTTCTCCTGGAGCTTGAGGATGCCCTGCAGCAGCGCCTCGGGGCGCGGCGGGCAGCCGGGCACGTAGACGTCGACGGGGATGATCTGGTCGACGCCCTTGGTGACCGAGTACGAGTCCCAGTACGGGCCGCCGCAGTTGGAGCAGGCGCCGAAGGAGATGACGTACTTCGGCTCGGGCATCTGCTCGTAGAGCCGCTTGACGGCCGGGGCCATCTTGTCCGTCACCGTGCCCGAGACGATCATCAGGTCGGCCTGGCGCGGGCCCGGCGCGAACGGGATGACACCCAGGCGGATGAAGTCGTGACGGGCCATGGACGCGGCGATGAACTCGATCGCGCAGCAGGCGAGCCCGAAGTTGAAGACCCACAGGCTGTAGCGGCGGCCCCAGTTCAGGACCACCTTCATCGGCTCGGGGGCCAGACGGGAGAGGACCCCCAGGCGCCTGGGTTCCGGGAGGGAAACGGGCTCCGGGGTCACGGCGGCCGGTGTCACGTCCATTCGAGGACGCCCTTCTTGTACGCGTAGAGCAGGCCGACGGCCAGGAATCCCAGGAAGACGAACATCTCCACCAGGGTCGTGGCTCCGTAGCCGGCGGCGGCGAACACCGTCGCCCACGGGAAGAGGAAGATCGAGTCGACGGCGAAGATGACGTAGAGGAAGGCGTAGACGTAGTAGCGGACCTGGGTGTGCGCCCAGCCCTCTCCCACGGGGTCCACACCGCACTCGTACGTCAGCAGCTTCTCGGGGGTCGGGACCACGGGCCGCAGCAGGCGGCCGGCGCCGAAGGCCACGGCGACGAAGAGCACGCCGAGGACGGCGAGCAGGCCGACGACCGAATAGCTGTGGAAGTAGTCCGCGGCGGTCACGGCCCCGGTCGATACCGTTGGTTCGGGCACGTCCGTTCCTCGCTCCTCGGCCACTGTCGACGTTCTCGTTGATCTGGTACGGACGGGAGTCTAGGCCCTGGTCCGCACAGGGTGGGGTTACCCCCCGTTTACTCCCGCCTGGTCACCCCATGGCTTTGCCGGGGTGCAATTGGCAGGCTGGCCGCATGACCGCGAACGATCATGCCCCCGCCCTTCCTCCCGTCCGTCCCGCTTTTGACGGGGTCACGTGGAAGGAGATCGCCTACCTGCTGACCAATCTGCCGGTGGCGTTGATCGGTTTTGTTTACACGGTTGTCATGCTTGCGACGGCCGGCGGGCTGGCCGTGACGGTGGTCGGGCTGCCGGTGCTGGTGGTCGGCCTGTATCTGTCCCGGCTGCTGGGGAAGCTCGAACGCGGACGGGCGCGGGCCCTGCTGGGTGTGCGGGTCGACGAGCCGAGTGCGCTGCCGGGGCCGAGCCGCTCCGGCGGGTTCTTCCCCTGGCTGTGGGCGGGGATCAAGGACCCGGTGGCGTGGCGGACCGTGCTGTTCGAGCTGGTCCGGCTGCCCTGGGGGGTGCTGACCTTCAGTATCGCCCTGGTGGGGCTGTTCGTGCTGTGGCCGGTGCTGCCGTATGTCGTCCGGCTGCTCGCGAACCTCGACCGCCTGATGGTACGGGGTCTGCTGTCGCCCTCCGACGGGCTGGAGCGGCGGATCGCCGAGCTGGAGTCGGGGCGCGGGGTGGTCGTGGACACGGCGGCGGCCGACCTGCGGCGGATCGAACGGGACCTGCACGACGGGGCGCAGGCGCGGCTGGTGGCGCTGGCGATGGGGCTGGGCCTGGCCAAGGAGAAGCTGCTGGAGGACCCCGAGGGTGCGGCGGCGATGGTCGACGAGGCGCACGGGGAGGTCAAGCTCGCCCTGCAGGAGCTGCGGGACCTGGCACGGGGGATCCATCCGGCGGTGCTGACCGACCGGGGGCTGGACGCGGCGCTGTCGGCGGTGGCGGCGCGGTGCCTGGTGCCGGTGAAGGTGTCGGTGCGGCTGGAGGAGCGGCCGGCGGAGGCGATCGAGGGGATCGCGTACTTCGTGGTGTCGGAGCTGCTGCAGAACGTGAGCAAGCACGCGCAGGCGCGGGGTGCGGGGGTCGAGGTGTGGCGGGAGGGGGCGCGGCTGCTGATCCGCGTCGCCGATGACGGGGTGTCCGGGGGGAGCGGGCTGGCGGGGCTCGCGGAGCGGGTGCGGGCCGTTGACGGGGGGTTCGTGGTGGAGTCCGCCGTGGGGGCGGGGACGGTGGTGGTGGCGGAGTTGCCGTGGCGCTCGCGCGGCTGAGGGGGCTGCCGTTCCGCGGGGCGGGGTCGTCCGGGGGTGCGGGTGCCGCTGCGCGGAGCCGTGTGGGTGGGGTTAACCCCCCTGATGGGACGCCGACCCGCCGGATGGTTCGGGGGCAGGGGGGCGGCGGAGGGTGGAGGGGTTGGCGAACGGGATGAAGGGTGGGTCGGGAGCATGGCGGAGGTTCGGGATGTGGTGTGGGCGCCCGTGGCCGGGCGGACCTGGCGGGGGTTGTTGTATCTGGTCGTCGGGCTGCCGCTGAGCTGTGTGTACTTCGGGCTCGCCATCGCCGGGCTGGCCACTGGGGCCGGGCTGCTCGTGACCTTCGTCGGGGTGCCCGTGCTGGCCGGGGTGCTCGCCATGTGCCGGGGGTTCGGGATCGTGGAGCGGGCCCGGGTGCGGGGGCTGCTGCGGGTGCCGGTGCGTGATCCGGCGCCGGTGCGGGCGGGGAAACCGGGGGTGCCGGCCGCGCTGGGGGCGTTGCTGAAGAGCGGCAGCGCCTGGCGGCACGTGCTGTACTCGGTGATCCACTTTCCCTGGGCGCTGTTCGCCTTCTGTCTCGCGCTCACGCTCTGGGGCTACGGGTGGAGCATGCTGCTGTACCCGCTGTGGTTCTGGGTCTTCCCGGCCTTCACCGACCAGCCGGGGCTCCAGCTGTTCCAGAACGGCGACTACACCTTCTACCTCGATTCGCCGCTGACCATCGCCGCCGCGAGCGCACTCGGGCTGGTCTTCACCCTGACCGCCCCCTGGGTCGTCCGCGGCCTGGTGGCCGTCGACCGGGTGCTGGTCACTGGCCTGCTGGGCCGGTCCCGGCTCGACGACCGGGTCAGTGAGCTGGAGTCCGGCCGCGGGGTGGTCGTCGACACCGCCGCGGCCGACCTGCGGCGCATCGAGCGGGAGCTGCACGACGGGGCCCAGGCGCGCCTGGCGGCGCTGGCCATGGACCTCGGGCTGGCGAAGGAGAAGCTGGCCGAGGACCCGCGGGCCGCCGCCCGGATGGTGGACGAGGCGCACGGGGAGGTCAAGGTCGCCCTGCGGGAGCTGCGGGACCTGGCGCGGGGGATCCACCCCGCCGTGCTGACCGACCGGGGGCTGGACGCGGCGCTGTCGGCGGTGGCGGCGCGGTGCGCCGTCCCGGTGCGGGTGGAGGTGGACCTGCCGGCCCGGCCCGCTCCGGCGATCGAGGGGATCGCGTACTTCACCGTGTCCGAGCTGCTGCGGAACGTCCGCGGGCACGCGGGGGCGCGGAGCGCCGGCGTGGACGTGTGGAGGTCCGGGCAGCGGCTGATGATCCGGGTCGCGGACGACGGCCACGGCGGAGACGCCGCCTCCGGTGGGACGGCGCTGCCGGCCGGGCTCGCGGAGCGGCTGGACGCGATGGACGGCGTGCTGGTCGTGGACTCGGCGGAGGGCCGGGGCACGGTGGTCACGGCCGAGCTCCCCTGGCGGGACGCCCCCTAGCCCCGTCAGCCTTGGGCGCGCGGGGCCCGTCCTTGATCCCAGCCGGACCGGAATCGGAGGTTCGGCTGGGATGCTTGGCATGCCAGGTGGGTATGCGAGTGGCGGGAGCTTCACAACGTGGAAAACAGGGTGCGGGTCGTCATCGCCGAGGATTCAGTGCTGCTCCGTGAGGGCCTGACCAGGCTGCTGACCGACCGGGGGCATGACGTCGTGGCGGGCGTCGGGGACGCGGAAGCCCTGATCAAGACGGTGGGGGACCTGGCGGCCGAGGGGGCGCTGCCGGACGTGGTGGTGGCCGACGTACGGATGCCGCCGACCCACACCGACGAGGGCGTACGGGCCGCCGTTCAGCTGCGGCGCGACCATCCGGGGATCGGGGTGCTCGTGCTGTCGCAGTACGTGGAGGAGCAGTACGCCACCGAACTGCTGGCCGGTTCCAGCACCGGGGTGGGGTATCTGCTGAAGGACCGCGTGGCCGATGTGCGGGAGTTCCTCGACGCCGTCGTCCGGGTGGCGCAGGGCGGTACGGCCCTGGATCCCGAGGTGGTGGCGCAGCTGCTGGGCCGCAGCCGCAAGCAGGACGTCCTGGCGGGGCTGACCCCGCGCGAGCGCGAGGTGCTCGGACTGATGGCGGAGGGACGGACGAATTCCGCTGTGGCCAGGCAGCTCGTGGTGAGTGACGGGGCCGTGGAGAAGCACGTCAGCAATATCTTCATGAAGCTGGGCCTGTCTCCGAGTGACGGGGATCACCGGCGTGTACTGGCTGTTCTGACCTACCTCAGGTCTTGATCGACTGAGAGTCTGTCAGTCGGGTCGCGCGGCGCCGCCGCCGCGCGACGGCCAGGTGATTTGGAATATTTCGAGTAGAGCACGACGTCTGTCGGAAAGACCGACCCGCGAGGGAAGGTCCAGAATGCGGGCGACCCAGGGACGGATGACGTCACGGACGTAGGGTTGGCCTTGGGAGTGAACGCCCGCGCCTCGAAGGAGGTCCAGTTCAGTGACCAGCCAGGTCAGTAGCCCGGCCGAGCAGGCCGACGGGGCCGGCGGGGCCATCGGTGAGCAGCGCAGCGCGCCTCAGCACGATGGAGCCGGCAAGGAGATCCGCCGTGTCGACCGGGTGATCATCCGTTTCGCGGGTGACTCGGGTGACGGTATGCAGCTGACGGGTGACCGTTTCACCTCGGAGACGGCGTCCTTCGGCAACGACCTCTCGACGCTGCCGAACTTCCCCGCCGAGATCCGCGCCCCCGCCGGGACCCTGCCCGGGGTGTCCTCGTTCCAGCTGCACTTCGCGGACCACGACATCCTCACCCCCGGCGACGCACCGAACGTGCTGGTCGCGATGAACCCCGCCGCCCTCAAGGCCAACATCGCCGACGTCCCCCGCGGCGCGGAGATCATCATCAACACGGACGAGTTCACCAAGCGTCCGATGGCCAAGGTCGGCTACGAGACCTCCCCGCTGGAAGACGGCTCCCTCGACGCCTACAGCATCCACCAGGTACCGCTGACCACGCTCACGGTCGAGGCGCTCAAGGACTTCGGCCTCACCCGCAAGGAGGCCGAGCGCAGCAAGAACATGTTCGCGCTGGGCCTGCTGTCGTGGATGTACCACCGTCCCACGGAGGGCACGGAGTCGTTCCTGCGGCAGAAGTTCGCGAAGAAGCCGGAGATCGCCGAGGCGAACGTGGCCGCGTTCCGGGCGGGCTGGAACTTCGGCGAGACCACGGAGGACTTCGCCGTCTCCTACGAGGTCGCCCCCGCCACGAAGGCCTTCCCCACCGGCACCTACCGCAACATCTCCGGGAACCTGGCCCTGTCCTACGGGCTGATCACGGCGGCCCGCCAGGCCGATCTGCCGCTCTACCTGGGCTCCTACCCGATCACCCCGGCCTCCGACATCCTGCACGAGCTGTCCAAGCACAAGAACTTCGGCGTGCGGACCTTCCAGGCCGAGGACGAGATCGCCGGCATCGGCGCAGCCCTGGGCGCCGCCTTCGGCGGGGCCCTGGGCGTGACCACGACCTCGGGCCCCGGCGTGGCCCTGAAGTCCGAGACCATCGGCCTGGCGGTCTCCCTGGAACTTCCCCTGCTCATCGTGGACATCCAGCGCGGCGGCCCCTCGACGGGTCTGCCGACCAAGACCGAGCAGGCGGACCTCCTGCAGGCCATGTACGGGCGCAACGGCGAGGCCCCCGTCCCCGTCGTCGCCCCGCGCACCCCCGCGGACTGCTTCGACGCCGCGCTCGACGCGGCCCGGATCGCCCTGACCTACCGCACACCGGTCTTCCTGCTCTCCGACGGCTACCTCGCCAACGGCTCCGAGCCCTGGCGGATCCCGGACGTCGCCGACCTGCCGGACCTGAGCGTGCAGTTCGCCACGGGCCCCAACCACGAGCTCGCCGACGGCACCGAGGTATTCTGGCCCTACAAGCGGGACCCGCAGACCCTCGCCCGCCCCTGGGCCGTCCCCGGCACCCCGGGCCTGGAACACCGCATCGGCGGGATCGAGAAGCAGGACGGCACGGGCAACATCTCCTACGACCCGGCCAACCACGACCACATGGTCCGCACCCGCCAGGCCAAGATCGACGGCATCCAGGTCCCCGACCTGGAAGTCGACGACCCCGACGGCGCACGGACCCTGGTCCTCGGCTGGGGTTCGACGTACGGGCCGATCACGGCCGCCGTCCGCCGGCTGCGCGCCACGGGGAGCCCCGTGGCACAGGCCCACCTACGCCATCTCAACCCCTTCCCGGGGAATCTCGGGGAGGTCCTGAAGCGTTACGACAAGGTAGTGGTGCCGGAGATGAACCTCGGACAGCTGGCCACCCTGATCCGGGCGAAGTACCTGGTCGACGCCCAGTCGTACAACCAGGTCAACGGAATGCCGTTCAAGGCGGAGCAGCTCGCGACGGTCCTCAAGGAGGCCATCAATGACTGAGGTGACCGACGCCCCGACCCTGCTTTCGCTGGTGCCCAAGGCCGAGGCGAAGCAGTCGATGAAGGACTTCAAGTCGGACCAGGAGGTCCGCTGGTGTCCGGGCTGCGGTGACTACGCCGTCCTCGCCGCCGTCCAGGGCTTCATGCCCGAACTCGGCCTCGCCCGCGAGAACATCGTCTTCGTCTCCGGCATCGGCTGCTCCTCCCGCTTCCCGTACTACATGAACACCTACGGGATGCACTCCATCCACGGCCGCGCCCCCGCCATCGCCACCGGCCTCGCCACCTCCCGCCGCGACCTCTCCGTCTGGGTCGTCACCGGCGACGGCGACGCCCTCTCCATCGGCGGCAACCACCTCATCCACGCCCTCCGCCGCAACGTCAACCTCAAGATCCTCCTCTTCAACAACCGGATCTACGGCCTCACCAAGGGCCAGTACTCCCCCACCTCCGAACTCGGCAAGATCACCAAGTCGACGCCGATGGGCTCCCTGGACGCCCCCTTCAACCCGGTCTCCCTCGCCCTGGGCGCCGAGGCCTCCTTCGTCGCCCGGACCGTGGACTCCGACCGCAAACACCTCACCGAGGTCCTGCGCCAGGCCGCCGACCACCCCGGAACCGCCCTGGTGGAGATCTACCAGAACTGCAACATCTTCAACGACGGCGCCTTCGACGCCCTCAAGGACAAGGACCAGGCCGAAGAAGCCGTCATCCGCCTGGAACACGGGCAGCCGATCCGCTTCGGCGCCGGCCTGACCAAGGGCGTCATCCGCAACGAACGCACCGGGGACCTGGAAGCCGTGGAGGTGACCGCGGAGAACGAGGCGCGGATCCTCGTCCACGACGCCCACGCCGCCAGCCCCACCACCGCCTTCGCCCTCTCCCGCCTCGCCGACCCCCACACCCTCCACCGCACCCCCATCGGCGTCTTCCGCGACGTCCAGCGGCCGGTGTACGACACCCTCATGGCCGACCAGCTGGAGACCGCGGTCGACCAGCGCGGCAAGGGGGACCTCGGGACGCTGCTCGCCGGCAGCGACACCTGGACCGTCGTCGGCTGAACCGAAGAAGGAAGAACGACGAGGCCCGGATCCCGTACCCACGGGGTCCGGGCTTCGTCGTACCCGGACCCGAGGCAAGCACTTTCTAAAAGTTAGCGCTTTCTGTACGCTAGTGAGTATCACCGCACCCACCACAGGAGCGCACCATGAGCATCGTCGTCACCGCAGCCACCGGAGCCCTCGGCCGCCTCGTCGTCGAGGAGCTGCTGACCCGGGTTCCCGCCGCCGAGCTGGCCGTCGTCGTACGCGACAAGGACAAGGCCGCCGACCTGGCGGCGCGCGGCATCGAGGTACGGGTCGCCGACTACGACGACCCCGCGAGCCTGGCCGGCGCCTTCCGGGCCGGCGAGCGGGTCCTGCTGATCTCCGGCAACGAGGTCGGCCGCCGGGTCCCGCAGCACACCGCCGTGATCGAGGCGGCGGCTGCCGCCGGGGTGGCCCAGCTCGCCTACACCGGCATCCTCGGCGGACCCGAGGCGGACTTCGAGCTGGCCACCGAGCACAACGCCACCGAGCGGGCCATCCTCGACTCCGGCCTCCCCTACACCTTCCTGCGCAACGGCTGGTACCACGAGAACTACACCGCCCAGCTGCCCGTCGTCCTGGAGCACGGCGCGGTGGTCGCCAGCGCGGGCGAGGGCCGGGTCGCGTCGGCGGCGCGGGCCGACTACGCAGCGGCCGCGGCCGTGGTGCTGACCGGCGAGGGCCACCTGAACCGGGTGTACGAGCTCTCGGGGGACACCGCCTGGAGCCTGTCCGAGTACGCCGCCGAGGTGGCGCGGCAGTCCGGGCGCGAGGTGGCCTACTCCGCGGTGCCGGGCGACGCCCACCTGGAGGTGCTGACCGGCGCCGGGGTGCCCGAGGGTTTCGCGGCGGTCATCGTCGACGTGGACGCGGCGATCTCCCGCGGCCGGCTGGCCGGCACCAGCGGTGACCTGGCGCGCCTGATCGGGCGGCCGACGACCCCGGTGGCCGAGGCCATCACGGCCGCCCTGGCGTAACCGCGCCGGCGCAACCCGCCCCGGCGCCACCCGCACGCCCCCGCACACCCCGGCACCGCTCCGCAGTGTCATGAGTATCTCCATCAAACGGGCATGACAGCAGCCCCGCGCGGCGATACCGTCGTGAGGTTGTGAGATTGGCCGGAAGTCGCACTGGAGGTCCCGTGAAGGCGGACAACGAGCAGCGCACGGGTTTGCTCTACGGATTCGGCGCGTACGGGATGTGGGGGCTGGTCCCCCTGTTCTGGCCCCTGCTCATGCCATCCGGGGCGATCGAGATCCTGGCCCACCGCATGGTGTGGTCCCTGGCCGTGGTCGCCGTCGCGCTCCTCGCGCTGCGCCGCTGGCGCTGGATCGGCGAGCTGGTGCGCCGGCCCCGCAAGCTGGGGCTGACCGCGCTGGCCGCGTCCGTGATCAGCGTGAACTGGGGCCTCTACATCTGGTCGGTCAACAACGGCCATGTCGTCGAGGCGAGCCTCGGCTACTTCATCAACCCCCTCGTCACCATCGCGCTCGGCGTCCTGGTGCTGGGCGAGCGGCTGCGCCGGGCCCAGTGGGCGGCCGTCGCGGTCGGTCTCGCGGCCGTCGTGGTCCTGGCCGTGGGCTACGGGCGGCCGCCGTGGATCTCCCTGGCCCTGGCCTGTTCCTTCGCCGTCTACGGGCTGATCAAGAAGAAGCTGGCCATGGGCGGCCTGGAATCGCTGACCGCCGAGACGGCCCTGCTGTTCCTGCCCGCCCTCGGCTACCTGCTCTGGCTGGGGGTGGAGGGCCGCTCCACCTTCACCTCACAGGGACTCGGGCACTCGGCGCTGCTGGCCTCGACGGGGCTGGTCACCGCGATCCCGCTGATCTGCTTCGGGGCCGCCGCGATCCGGGTTCCGCTCTCCACGCTGGGGCTGCTGCAGTACCTGGCGCCGGTGTTCCAGTTCACGCTCGGCGTCCTCTACTTCCACGAGGCGATGCCGCCCGAGCGCTGGGCGGGCTTCGGCCTGGTCTGGGTCGCCCTGGTCGTGCTGACCTGGGACGCACTGCGGACCTCCCGCCGCTCCCGGGCCCGGCTGGCCGGTGCCGAGGCGGAGGCGGAAGCGGTTGCCGCCGCCGCGGGACCCGCTTCCGCGCCGGCGCCGAGCCGCGAGCCCGCGTAACGGACCCCGGCTCCACCGAGCCCGGCCCCCAAGTCCCCATACACCCACACGATCCCCGGTACGAACCCCCGTACCGGGGATCGTCCGTATTCCGAACGACTCTGACCGGATTGCGCTCTTGACGGTCAGTCACGCTCTCGCTGAACATCAGGCTCGCACTGACGCACCAACGCTCACCTGCACGATTCCCACACGTTCCGTCCCATTCCCCGACGGTTCATCCCCCACGGAATCCCGGAGCCCCCACATGAGCCTGTCCGTCTCCCGGCGCCTGGCCGCCGTGACCGCGATCGCGGTCGCCGGGTTGTTCGCCTCCACCGCCCCCGCCGCACTCGCCGCCGCTCCCTCGGCCGCCACGGCCGTTCCGGCCGCCGCGCCCGCCGCCGTCGCCGCGCCGACGCCGCCCGACATCCCGCTGACCAACGTCAAGGCGCACCTGGCGCAGTTCCAGTCGATCGCCAACGCCAACAGCGGCAACCGTGCCCACGGCCGGGCCGGCTACAAGGCCTCGATCGACTACGTGAAGGCCAAGCTGGACGCGGCCGGGTTCACCACCACCCTCCAGACCTTCACCTCCAGCGGCGCCACCGGCTACAACCTGATCGCCGACTGGCCGGGCGGCGACCCGAACTCGGTCCTGATGAGCGGCTCGCACCTGGACTCGGTGACCGCGGGCCCCGGCATCAACGACAACGGATCCGGCTCCGCGGCCGTCCTGGAGACGGCACTGGCCGTCTCGCGCGCGCAGCTCCAGCCCACCAAGCACCTGCGCTTCGGCTGGTGGGGCGCCGAGGAGCTGGGCCTGGTCGGCTCGCAGTACTACGTGAACAGCCTGCCGGCGGCGGAGAAGTCGAAGATCTCCGGCTACCTGAACTTCGACATGATCGGCTCCCCGAACCCGGGTTACTTCGTCTACGACGACGACCCGACCATCGAGCAGACCTTCAAGACGTACTTCGCGGGCCTGAACATACCCACGGAGATCGAGACCGAGGGCGACGGCCGCTCCGACCACGCCCCGTTCAAGAACGCGGGCGTCCCGGTCGGCGGCCTGTTCTCCGGCGCCGACTACACCAAGACGGCGGCGCAGGCCCAGAAGTGGGGCGGCACCTCCGGCAGGGCCTTCGACGCCTGCTACCACGCCTCCTGCGACACCGCGTCGAACATCGACGACACCGCCCTGGACCGCAACTCCGACGCCATCGCCTACGCGGTCTGGAACCTCGGCGCGGCCACCCCGGTCCCGCCCGGCCCGTCGTTCGAGAACACCGCGGACGTGAACATCCCGGACTCCCCCGGCGCCGCGGCGACCTCGCCGATCACGGTCTCCGGCGTGAGCGGCAACGCCCCGGCCACCACCAAGGTCGACGTGAACATCGTCCACACCTACCGCGGTGACCTGGTCATCGACCTGATCGCCCCCGACGGCACGGCGTACCGGCTGAAGAACTCCTCCAGCTCGGACTCGGCCGACAACGTGGTCGCGAGCTACACGGTGAACGCGTCGAGCGAGGTGGCCAACGGGGTCTGGAAGCTCCAGGTCAAGGACGTGGCCGCGCAGGACACCGGCTACATCAACAGCTGGAAGATCACCTTCTGACCGGTTCCTGGATGAGGGCCCGGAGCTGCTGCGCCACCGCGGAGACATCCGCGCGGCCCAGCTTCGCGTCCTCCACCAGGTCGCCGAGCTCCTCGGGCGAGGGCAGCTGCTTCGCCCCCGCCACCCGCAGGTACGAGCGGGTGGCCGCGGCCGCGTAGAACTCGTTCATCGGGGATTCCAGCGCCGGGCAGACGGCGAGGGTGTGCAGGAACGCGGCGGCCCGCCAGGCGGTGTCGGGCGCGGGCTGCTCCGGCACCAGCACCAGGTCGTTCTGGTGCCGGGCGACGGCGGCGGCCACCCCGGAGGGGTCCCACACGGCAGGATCCGACGGCAGATGGTGGGCCAGTGCGGTCCAGGCCCACTCCATGGTGATCTTCAATGGCCGAACCGCTCCTGGAAGTAGCCCCAGTGATCCGCGAACTCCTCTATCCCGGACAGGAAGTTCTTCCGGTCCTCGTCGAGTTCGCGTTCCGTGACCTCGGTGATCAGCGCGGTGACCGTCGTCCCCAGCGCCGCCGCGCGCGCCTTGAGGCGGTCGTGGAACTCTTCGTCCAGGCGGATGGTGACGTGTCTCGACATGGCCCTCACGGTACAGCGGCCGTGCTGTACGCAGGAGGGGAACGGCACAAGGGTGGCCCGGGACACACGTCCCGGGCCACCCCGTCCGCTCGTTCGGCTACTTGGCGGCGTCGGCCGTCTTCACCAGCTGGTCCTTGGTGACGGCGCCGACGTAGACCTTGCCGTCGTCCGTGATCAGCGCGTTGACCAGGCGGGTCGACAGGATGCGGCCCTCGCCGAACTTCCCGTGGACCTTGTCCCCGAGGGAGTTCAGGAACTGCTTGGCCTCCTTGGGCGTGTTCTTGTCGTTCTCCACGTCCTTGAGGCTCTTGCCCGCGCCGGAGTCGATCCGCGCGACCGTGGCCCAGCCCTCGCCGAGCACCTTCACGTCGCCCTTGCCGTGGTCCCCGCCGGCCAGCTGCCCGAAGCCCGGCAGGGATTCGAGGGCCTTGAACCGCTCGTCGTCCTTGCCGCCCTTGGCGTCCTTGCCTCCCCTGGCCTTGTCGGCACCCTCGGTGACCTTGGCGCCCTTGGGCGGGGTGAAGGTGAAGGAGTCGGCGGCCGGCTTGCCGAAGTCGACCTGGGTGAAGCCCGCTTCGACGATCGGCTTGCCGCCCTGGCTGGACAGCAGCTGGACCCGCAGCGGCACGCCGTTCTTGGCGTCGACGGCGATCTGGACGGAGCCGACCGTGGAACCGCTCTGCTTGGGCTTCAGCACCAGCTGGTAGGCGTCGCGCCCGGCGATCTGCGCGGTGTCGCCCACGCCGATGTCGGTGGTGGGACCGGCCTGCTTGATGATGTCCTGCGCGATCTGCTGCGGGGAGGCCGCGAGCCGGTCGCCGGTCTTGTGGTCCTGGCCGGCGCGGTCGCCCTTGTCGTGGAAGGCCTCATTGGACTTGCTGTCGTAGCCCCAGACGTCGTTGCCGTTGTGGACGAGGGTGTACTCGTCCTTGCCGTCGAGGAAGGTCAGCTTCTGGCGGTCCGGGCCGTCCGCCGCGACGCGCAGCGTGTGCGTGCCGGCCGCCAGCTGGGCGATCTTGTCCTCGGGGTTCGCGGAGCCGCCCGTCACCCCGGCGCCGCCCAGCAGCCCGGTGGCCAGGGTGGGCAGGCCCAGGTCGGTGGTGATCTTGGCACTGCCGGAGAGCTGCTGCACGTCGGAGGCCGCGACCTTCTCGATCAGCTGCTGCGCCGTCACCTTCGGCAGGTCCGGGCCGCCGGCGGTGGCGAAGGCCGGGACCATCGCGGCGGTCGCCGCGGCGACCCCCGCCACCGCCACCGGTACGGCGTACCGCGCGGCCTTGCGCGAGGTCTTCGTGTTCGCTGCCATCTCAGAGCCCTGCCCTCTTGTCCAGGGCGGCCGTTGCCGCCGCACTCACCCGATCCGGTGGGGTTTCGATGTATCCATCTGACCAAAACGGCGGGCGGGGGGCGTCAGCCCCCGGAATCAACTCCGCGTACGACCGTGGGATGACACGGGAAGGGCCCCGCTCCCCCGACCCGTAGGGGTCGTGGAGGGAGAGGGGCCCTTTTCCGTACGTGTGAGGCCGGCGGCTCAGCCCGCGCGGTGGACCACCGCGTCGCACAGCTCCTCCAGGGCCGCCTTCGCGAAGCAGTCCGGCAGCGGGGCGAGCATGGCGCGCGCGTCCTGCGCGTACTGGACGGTGTCCCGGCGGGCCTGCTCCAGCGCGGGGTGCACCCGCAGCCGGGAGAGCACCTCGGCGTGCCGGGCGTCGTCCGTCAGGTCCCCTTCCAGCAGGCGCACGAGCTCCTGGTCCTCCTCGCGCCCGTCCCGCTCGGCCATCTCCCGCAGCCGCAGCACGGGCAGCGTCGGGATGCCCTCGCGCAGGTCGGTGCCCGGGGTCTTGCCCGACTCGTGCGAGTCGGAGGCGATGTCGAGGACGTCGTCGGCCAGCTGGAAGGCGGTGCCGAGGCGCTCGCCGTACTGGGTCAGGATGTCCACCACCGACTCGTCGGCCCCGGACATCAGCGCGCCGAAGCGGCCGGAGACGGCGATCAGCGAACCCGTCTTGCCGGCGATGACGTCCAGGTAGTGGGCGACCGGGTCACGGCCGTCGCGCGGGCCGGCCGTCTCCAGGATCTGGCCCGTGACCAGCCGCTCGAAGGCCTCCGCCTGGATGCGCACGGCTTCCGGCCCGAGGTCCGCGAGGATGTGCGACGCACGGGCGAACAGGAAGTCACCCGTCAGGACCGCCACCGAGTTGCCCCAGCGGGCGTTCGCGCTCTCCACCCCGCGGCGGACGTCCGCCTCGTCCATGACGTCGTCGTGGTAGAGCGTGGCCAGGTGGGTGAGCTCCACGACCACCGCGGAGGGCACGATTCCGGGCGCGTAGGGGTCACCGAACTGCGCCGCGAGCATCACCAGCAGCGGCCGGAACCGCTTGCCCCCGGCGCGCACCAGGTGCTGCGCGGCCTCGGTGATGAAGGGGACTTCGCTCTTGGTGGCCTCCAGCAGACCCGCTTCGACAGCGGCCAGTCCGGCCTGGACATCGGCCTCAAGAGCCTGGTCCCGCACGCTCAGTCCGAACGGCCCGACGACGGTCACGAGGGGTACTCCTGTCTGCTGACGATCCGATGACGATCACATGGATTGTCAATGTGTCGCTGCCATCACTCAAGCCAGCGTATCGGGTCCGTTTTCGATCACGCAGAGCACCTGCCCGGCAGCCGTCCGGCCGGCCCCCCGCTCAGCCGCGCGCACCGTCCGATCCACACCGGTATGTTCAGTGGGAGCCGAAACAACCGGAGAATCTGTTTTGTCCAGAATGACGACCGCCCTAGACCAGCCGAAGGAACCGGAGGCCACCCCGTCCCCACCCGCCGCGCCCGGGGACGACCACGGCTTCCTGGGACACCCCGGCGGCCTGGCCACGCTCTCCGGACTGGAGGTCTGGGAGCGGTTCTCCTTCCTCGGCATGCAGGCCATCCTCGTCCTCTACTTCGCGGACGCCGTGGCCCACGGCGGCCTGGGCATGGACCCGGCCACCGCCGCCTCCGTCGCCGCCGCCTACGGGACCATGGTCTACCTCGTCTCCGTCGCGGGCGGCTGGCTCGCCGACCGGATCCTCGGCTCCTACCGCGCCGTCCTGTGGGGCGGCGTCCTCATCGCCTGCGGCCACTACGCCATGGCCGTTCCCGCCCCCGCCACGACCTGGACCGGCCTCGGCCTGATCAGCGCCGGCACCGGCCTGCTCAAGCCCAACGTGGCCAGCATGGTCGGCCGGCTCTACCGGACGGACGACGAACGGCGCGACGCCGGGTTCGCCCTCTACTACATGGCCATCAACATCGGCGCCTTCGCCGGCCCCCTGGTCGCCGGCTGGCTCGGCGAGCACCAGGGCTGGCACTGGGGCTTCTCCGCCGCCGCCGCCGGCATGACCGCGGGTCTCGCCCAGTACGTCCTCGGCCGCCGCCGGCTGCCCGGACGCGACGGCTCCGCCACCCACGCCCTGCCCCCCGCCGCGCGGCGCACGGCCGTACGGCGGATCGCCGCCGCGGGTCTCGCCCTCGCCGCACTCGCCACCCTTCTGGCGGCCATCGGCTGGTTGACGATGCCCCGCTTCGTGGACCTGCTCACCCTCGTCTCGGTGATCGCCCCGGTGGTCTACTTCACCGTCATGTTCCGCAGCCCGCGCGTCACCGCGGCGGAACGCGGGCGGCTGCGCCCGTACGTGGTGCTCTTCCTGGCCTCGGTCGCCTTCAACTTCATCCTCTTCCAGGCCTACTCCACGATGATGCTGCTGGCCTCGACCAACGCCCGGACCGAGATCCTCGGCTTCCACTTCCCCGCCGGCTGGTACGCCTCCGCGCTCGGCGCCTTCGAGGTGGCCCTGGCCCCCGTCGTCGCCGGGCTGTGGGTGCGGATGGGCCGCCGTCAGCCGCACGCCTCCCTCAAGATCGCCATCGGGGTGGTCCTCGGCGGCCTGTCCTTCCTCCTGATGGTCCTCCCGACCTCCGGGCACGGCGCCGACGAGGGCTTCCGGATGGCCGCGTGGTGGATCGTCGGCTCGTACCTGCTGCTCGGCCTGGGCGACGTCCTGCTGGAGACCTCCGGCATGTCGGCCACGACCCGGCTCGCGCCCTCGGCGTACGCCGGCCAGACCATGGCCCTCTGGTTCCTCTCGCTGGCCCTCGCCAACGGCATCCAGGCCCAGGTCGTCAAGGCCTACGGCCACGTGTCCACCCCCGTCTACTTCGGCGTGAACGGCGCCGTCGCGGTCGCGGCGGGCCTGGCCGTGATCGCGGCGGCGCCCTGGCTGCGCCGCACGATGACCCTGCCCACCGAGGGAGCGTGACCGAAGCCCCATGATCATCCGCACCGAGTTCCCGTACGCGACCGCCCACGAGGATGTCCGGATCCCGATGCCCGACGGGGTGGAGCTGTACGCCCGCATCTGGCGCCCCGTGACCGACCGGCCCGTCCCCGCCCTGCTGGAGTACCTCCCGTACCGGCTGACCGACTGGACCGCCCCCCGCGACTGGCAGCGCCACCCCTGGTACGCCGGTCACGGCTACGCCTCCGTACGGGTGGACGTGCGCGGCCACGGCTGCAGCGGCGGCCGCCCCGGCGACGAGTACGACGCCCGGGAACTGGCCGACGGGGTCGCGGTGGTGGAGTGGCTCGCGGCCCAGCCGTGGTGCACGGGGTCGGTCGGGATGTTCGGGATCTCCTGGGGCGGCTTCAACAGCCTCCAGATCGCCGCCCTCGCCCCCGAGGCCCTCAAGGCGGTCGTCACCGTCTGCTCCACGGACGACCGCTTCGACAACGACGTGCACTACATGGGCGGCTCCGTCCTGGCCGTCGACATGCACGCCTGGTCGGCCACCATGCTCGCCTTCGCCGCCCGGCCACCGGACCCCCGGTACGCCGGCGACGGCTGGCGGACCCAGTGGCTGGACCGGCTGGAGGGCCTGGAGCCCCTCGTCCACACCTGGCTCGCCCACCAGACCCGCGACGACTACTGGCGCCACGGCAGCGTCTGCGAGGACTACGGGGCCATCGGCGCGGCCGTCCTCGCGGTGGGCGGCTGGCACGACCCCTACCGGGACACCGTCCTGCGCCTGGTCTCCGCCCTGCCCGCCGGCCGCGTCCGGGGCCTGATCGGCCCCTGGTCGCACCAGTACCCGGACCGCGGCCTCCCGCCCGGCCCGGCGATCGGCTTCCTCCAGGAGACGCTGCGCTGGTGGGACCACTGGCTGAAGGACACCGACACGGGGGTCATGGACGAGCCGCTGCTCCGCGCCTGGATCAGCGACACGCACCGCCCGGCGACCACGTACGCCGAGCTCCCCGGCCGCTGGGTGGGCGAGAAGACCTGGCCGTCACCGTCGATCGTGCCCGTCTCGTACGGCCTCCAGGGCGCGCCGGTGACCGTGGCCTCCCCCCAGCACACCGGCCTCGACGCCGGCCGGTTCTTCCCCTTCGGCAACGACGCCGACCTGCCGCCGGACCAGCGGGAGGAGGACGCGAAGTCGGCCTGCTTCGAATTCCCCGTCCCCGCCGAGCCGGTGGAGATCCTGGGCCGGCCCTCGGTCACCCTGCGGCTGCGGATGGACGTCCCGTACGGGCAGGTCGTGGCCCGGCTGTGCGACGTGGCCCCGGACGGGGCGTCGACGCTGGTCACCCGGGGTGCGCTGAACCTGTCGGCCCGCCGGGGCCGGGACCGGGCCGCGCCGTGGCCGGCGGGCGCCTGGGAGGACGTCACCTTCGACCTGGGCGGCATCGGCCACCGCTTCCCGCCCGGCCACCGGATCCGCCTCTCCCTCTCCTCGGCGTACTGGCCGTGGATCTGGCCGCGTGCCGGCTCGGAGGCCGGCTGGACCCTCGACCCCGCGGGCAGCACCCTGGAACTCCCGGTCCGCACGGCCCCGACGGCCCCCGAGGGCATCACCTTCGAGCCCCCGGAGCAGTCGGAACCGCTGGGCGTCTCCTACCCGGCCACCCTGGACGAACCCCGCCCGGAACGCCTGGTCGTACGCGACGTCGCCCGCGGAACCTGGCGCCTGGAGGTGGACCCCCGCTACGGGGGCACCCGCGTGTACCCGGACGGGCTGGAGTACGAGGAGGAGGGGCGGGAGGTCTACGAGATCCAGCAGTCGGACCCCCTCTCCGCCCACACCCGCTCCGACTGGCGCATCCGCCTCCACCGCCCGGAACCGGGCTGGGACGTGAGGATCGAGACCCGCTCGGAGATCTCCTGCGACGAGGGCGGCTTCACCACGTCGAACGAGGTCGTCTGCCGCGAGTCCGACGAGATCCTCTACCACCGCACCTGGCAACGCCGCCTGCCGAGGGCCGCGGGGTGAGGGGGCCTGCGGGGCGGGCCCGCCACCGCCCCCTCGGGGGGTGGGGGCCGGGCGATGTCCGCCCACCCGCCTCCCCGGGTGCGGGTGGGAGGGTGCCCCACCGGGCGGCACCTGACGGTGAACCGGCACCGGGAAGGGCCGGGACCTCACTCAGGCGTACAGCCGCTCCAGGACCACCGCGATGCCGTCCGCCTCGTTCGAGAGGGTCACCTCGTCGGCGACGGCCACCAGTTCACGGTGGGCGTTCGCCATCGCCACGCCGTGGGCCGACCAGGCGAACATCGGGACGTCGTTCGGCATGTCGCCGAAGGCGATCGTCGACGAGGCCGCGAGGCCCAGTGCCTCCGCCGCGCGGGCCAGGCCGCTCGCCTTGTCGATGCCCGGCGGCTGGAGTTCCACCGTGTGCTCCCCCGCCATGGTGACGTTCACCAGGTCGCCCACCACCGACCGGGCCACTCGCGTCAGCTCGTCGTCGTCCAGCAGGGGGTGCTGGAGCAGCACCTTCGTGATCGGGGCGGACCACAGGTCGCCCCGCTTCGGCACGCGGACCGTCGGAAGGTGCGGGTGCCACATCCGGTAGCCCGGCCCTATCAGCATCTCGGCGTCCAGGCCCTCCTGGTTGACCGCCGTATACACCTCGCCGATCTCCGCCTCGATCTTGCCCAGGGCCATTTCGGCCAGCCCCCGGTCCATGGAGACGGAGTGCAGCAGCAGTCCGCGCGCCGCGTCGTACACCTGGGCGCCCTGCCCGCACACCGCGAGCCCCGTGTACCCAAGGTCATCCAGGACGTGCCGGATCTGGGGGACCGGGCGGCCGGTGACGACGATGTGGCGGGCGCCGGCGGCACGCGCCGTCGCGAGCGCCGCGCACGAGCGGGCGGAGACGGTGTCACCGGCGCGCAGCAGAGTCCCGTCCAGGTCGGTGGCGATCAAGGCATAGGGGAGGGCGGAAGTCACGGCGCCAAGGATACGGACCCCCTTGGACAAGTCCTATAAATACCGCCCGAATCCGGCCTCCCACAGACCCCACGCGCCACGTAACGTGTCAGCCAGCCCCCGGGACACCCCCGGACCGCGTCGAAAGCGAGGCAGTACCCCATGCCCCAGCAGAGCCCCCTCGATGTCCCCGAGGGCGACCCGTTCGGGCCGCACAACCTCCCCTACGGCGTCTTCTCCACGCCCGAGGAGCCGCAGCGCCGCCGGGTCGGTGTGCGGATCGGCGGGTACGTGCTCGACGCGGGGGCCGTGGCCGTCGCGCTCGGGTCCCCGTACGCCGGGCTGCTCGCCCAGGGCTCGCTCAACCCGCTGCTGGCCGCCGGCCGCACCGCCTGGCGCGACGTGCGCCGCGCGCTGACCGCCTGGGTCACCGACCCGGGCCACCGCGAGACGGTCGAACCGCACCTCCTGCCCCTGGACGGGGTCGTGCTGCACCTGCCGTACGAGGTCGCCGACTACGTCGACTTCTACGCGAGCGAGCACCACGCCACCAACGTCGGCCGCATCTTCCGTCCCGACGGGGACGCGCTCACCCCCAACTGGAAGCACCTGCCCATCGGTTACCACGGGCGTTCGGGCACGATCGTCGTCTCCGGCACCGACGTGGTCCGCCCCTCCGGGCAGCGCAAGGCGCCCGCCGACCCGGCTCCCGTCTTCGGCCCGTCGGTCAAGCTCGACATCGAGGCCG
>NZ_JZWV01000179.1 GCF_000966975.1 Streptomyces katrae
CGAGGTCGGCTTCGTCGTCGGCACCCCCTCGGAGCTGGGCCGTCCGGTCGCCCTCGGCGACTTCGAGGAGCACGTCTTCGGGCTCTTCCTCCTCAACGACTGGTCGGCGCGCGACATCCAGGCCTGGGAGTACGTGCCGCTCGGCCCCTTCCTCGGCAAGTCGTTCGCGACCTCCGTCTCCGCCTGGGTCACCCCCCTGGAGGCCCTGGACGCGGCCCGTGTCACCCCGCCGGCGCGGGACTTCCCGCTCCTCCCCTACCTGGACGACTCCGCCACGGACCGTCCCGGCGGCTTCGACCTGCACATCACCGTGTCGATCAACGGGCAGGAGGTGGCGCAGCCGCCGTTCGCCTCCATGTACTGGACCGCCGCCCAGCAGCTGGCCCACATGACCGTCAACGGCGCCTCCCTGCGCACCGGTGACGTGTTCGGCTCCGGCACCGTCAGCGGTCCGGAGGTCGGCCAGCGCGGCTCGCTGCTGGAGCTCACTTGGAACGGCCGCGACGCGATCGAGCTCGCCGACGGCAAGCGCACCTTCCTGGAGGACGGGGACACCGTCACCCTCACCGCCTGGGCCCCCGGCCCCGACGGCACCCGCGTCGGCCTCGGCGAGGTCACCGGCCGCATCGTGGGCAGCCGCTAGTCCACCAGGTGGCGGCGGGGTGGCGGATCTTCCCGCCACCCCGCCCGAACCGCAGGTCACCGTCCCTGCCAGCGCATCCCTGACGGCCGCCCCCGAGGGGGTGCCTACGCCACCCGCGCCGCCTGAGTGGCGGGGGCCGGGTGGGGCGGTGACGCTGCCTGCATGGCCCCTCGTACCGGCAGAATCGCCCCCCTCGCCCTCGCGGCCGCCGCTACCCTGGCGGCCGCGCCGTCCGCGCCGGCGGCCGCGCCGCCCAAGCCCCGGCTGACGCCCGCCGCCCAACTGGCCCTGGCCTACCGGGCCACCGCCAAGTACCACCAGCACAGCACCGGCGTCGCCGCCGGCTACGTGCCCGACCAGTACTGCGTCGTGGACCCGAACGGCGGTCCGGGCGCGCTGGGTTACCCCCACTTCAACCACGCCTACGACGGCTCCGTGGACCCGGCGAAGCCCACCGCCCTGCTCTACGAGGGTGACGGACAAGGCCACTGGAACCTGGTGGGACTCGAATGGATGGTCGTCGACAAGGACGGCCGGACGGACACCGACGACGCCCGCCCCAGCCTCTTCGGCGAGCCCTTCAAGGGGCCGCTGCCCGCCCGCTACAAGGGGCAGAAGGTGCACTACTCGCTGCACCTGTGGCTGTGGAAGGACAACCCCTCGGGCCGGTTCGAGCCGTTCAACCCGAGGGTCGTCTGCCGGCCGGGGACCACCCGGCCCCGCCCCGTCGCCCCCGCCACCCCTGCCTCCCCC
>NZ_JZWV01001364.1 GCF_000966975.1 Streptomyces katrae
GGACGGGGACGTGCCCGCGGCCCGGGGTGACGGGGAAGGGGGCGGGGCCGGGGGGATTCCGCATCCGCACGGCGGCGGGGTGCCCGGGCCCGGGGTGGCCGAGATCGTCGCGCAGGCCGTCGCCCGGGGGATCGACGGGCGGGACGGCGTCAAGGGGGAGGCCCCCGCAGGGCCCCTCGCGCGACGTGGGCCCGTGCGCGGGGCCGCAGTCACCGAGGTTCCGGTCCACCTGCCCTTCCGGGCCCGGCCGACGGCCCCCGAGACCACCCCCGCCACAGCCCCTGCCGCGGCCCCCGCCCCCC
>NZ_JZWV01001365.1 GCF_000966975.1 Streptomyces katrae
GGCGCACGGCGACGGCCGGGCGGCGTGTGCCCCGCGGGGACGAGAGGCTGCGGGAGCACCGTGGCCCCGTGCTGCCGGGCTGGATCGCGGTCGTCGTCGGCGCCCTCGCCCTCACCGGCTGCGCGGCCGTGCTGTGGCGGGCCGGGGTGGTCCCCGCCACCCTCGTCGCCGCCTTCGGGGTGCCGCCCCGCCCCTACCACGGGCTCCGCGCCACCCACTGGCCCCCGCTCGCCTTCCTCGGCGTCGTCACCCTCCTCGCCCTCGGCGGCCTCGGCCGGGCCAAGGCGGGCCACGCCTGGGTGCTCACCCTCTTCGGCAGCTACCGCGGCACCGTCCGCCGTACCGGCCTGACCTGGATCAGCCCCCTGCTGCTGCGCCGGCGCGTGGACGTGCGGCTGCGGCACTGGCGCAGCGAGCCCATGCCCGCCGTCGACTCCGGCGGCCTCGCCCTCCAGGTGGTCGTCCAGGTCGTCTGGCAGGTCAGGGACACCGCCCGTGCCACCCTCGCCGTCGAGGACCACATCGACTACCTCGCCGAGCAGGTCGAGTCGGCCACGGCCCGCGTCCTGTCCAGGCTCCCGGCGGACGCCTTCCACGACGACGCCCCGACCCTGCGCGACGCGGAGGCCGTCGGCGAGGCGCTGACCCGGACCCTCGCCGCCGAGACCGAGGCCGTCGGCATCGAGGTGTTCTCCGCCCAGCCGACCCGCATCGAGTACGCCCCGGAGGTCGCGGAGGCGATGCGCCGCCGCCGGATCGCGGCGATCGACGCCAAGCACCGGGACACCGTCCTCACCGCCGTCGTGGACGCCGTGGACGACACCGTCCACCGGCTCACCTCGCGCGGGATCGTCGAACTGGACGACTACGAGCGCAAGGCGCTCGTGAAGGACCTCACCGTCGCCTTCTACACCGGCAGGTCCGATCAATAACCGCCACAACAGCGCTCAACAGGGAAACGGGTGGCCGGTAACGACCGGACCACCCGTTTTCGCGCGGGGATGGACAGGACCAACTGCCGTCAATACTGTGGGACTTGGTCTAGACCTAGTCCCACGGGCGGGTCCGCGCCCAGCGCCCCCGCACCCGGCACCGCCCCCGCGCCCGTCCCCACACGGGCGCGGCGCATGCGCACGAGCAGCCACACGAGCCCCGCCAGGCTCTCCCCCCCCCACACCCAAGGAGCAGCATCATGCGTCCCTTCCGCATACCCGGACGCGCCGCCGGCGCCACCGCGCTCGGCGCCGCCCTGCTCGCCGGGGCGACCCTGTTCACCGCCCCCACCGCCAGCGGCCACGGCTACACGGACACCCCCATCAGCCGCCAGAAGCTCTGCGCCAACAAGACCGTCCCCGACTGCGGCCCCATCCAGTGGGAGCCGCAGAGCGTCGAGGGCTACAAGGGCTTCCCGGCGGCCGGCCCCGCCGACGGCCAGATCTGTTCCGGCGGCCACAGCGAGTTCGCCCAGCTCGACGACCCCCGCGGCGGCACCTGGCCCGCGACCCGCGTGAACTCCGGCCAGAGCTTCGACTTCCGCTGGCAGTTCACCGCCAACCACTCCACCACCGACTTCAAGTACTACGTCACCAAGAACGGCTGGGACCCCACCAAGCCCCTCACCCGCGCCTCCCTCGACCCCCAGCCCTTCCTCGTCGTCCCCTACAACGGCGGCCGCCCGGACATGACCACCATCCACCGCGGCACCATGCCCGGCGGCAAGACCGGCCGGCACATGATCCTCGCCGTCTGGACCGTCAACGACACCGCGATGGCCTTCTACGCCTGCTCCGACGTTCAGTTCTGACGGAACGTCAGTTACCCTCCGGCGGCATGCGGACGACGACCACCACCACCGATGCCGACCCCGCCCCCGGGGCCGGAACCGTCGCGGAGCTCATCGCGCGCCAGTGGGGCGACCACCGGCCCGGGCTGAAGCACGGCCACGACGCGGGAACCGGCCCCGGGGCTGCCCGGAGCCCGGCCACCGTCCTCAGCCGCCACCGGACCGCCCAGGAGGCCGCCACCCGCGCCGCGCTCCTCACCGACCTCCTGCCACCGGGGGCGCACCCGCACGTGGGGGTGCTGCTCGACAACACCCCCGAGTTCCCCTTCTGGCTCCCCTTCTGGCTCGCGCGGCGGCCCTCGCCGGGGCCGCCGTCGCCGGGATCAACCCCACCCGCCGCGGCCCCGAACTGGCCCGCGACATCCTCCACACCGACTGCCGCCTCCTCGTCACCGAGCCCGCCCACCTCCCGCTCCTGCGCGGCCTCGACCTGCCCGGCGTGCGGATCCTCGTGACCGGCACCGAGGAGTACGAGGCGCTGCTCGCGCCCTACGCCGCCGCCAAGCCCGGCGAGGCCCACGTCCGCCCCGGCGGCCCCCGCCCGGACTCCCGGCTGCTCCTCTACTTCACCTCCGGCTCCACCGGCGCCCCCAAGGCCGCCATCTGCAGCCAGGGCCGGCTCGCCGCCGCCGGCCACTCCCTCGCCCGCCGGTTCCGCACCACCCCCGACGACGTCCACTACGTCTGCATGCCCCTCTTCCACGGCAACGCCGTCATGGCCTGCTGGCTGCCCGCCCTCGCCGCCGACGCCCCCGTCGCCCTGCGCCGCCGCTTCTCGGCCTCCGCGTTCCTGGACGACGTACGCGGCTACGGGGCCACCTACTTCACCTACGTCGGCCGGGCCGTCCAGTACCTCCTCGCCACCGACCCCCGCCCCGACGACCGCGAGCACACCCTGCGCCTCGGCTTCGGCACCGAGGCCGGGGCCGTGGACGCGGCCCGCTTCGCGGAGCGGTTCGGGGTCCGGCTGGTCGAGGGGTACGGGGCCACCGAGGGCGGCGCCTCCGTCCAGAGGACCCCCGACACCCCGCCCGGCGCCCTCGGCCGGGCCGCGGCCGGCGACGACCTGGCCGTCGTCGACCCGGAGACGGGCCGCGAATGCCCGCCGGCCGTCCTGGACGGGCGGGGCCGCCTGCGCAACGGCGACGAGGCCATAGGTGAGCTGGTCAACCGGGGCCGCAGCCACTTCGAGGGCTACTGGCGCAACCCCGAGGCGGAGGCCGCCCGCACCCGTGACGACCGGTACTGGACCGGCGACCTGTTCTTCCGGGACGCGGACGGCTTCCTCTACTTCGCGGGCCGCACGGACGACCGGCTGCGCGTCGACAGCGAGAACCTGGCCGCCGCGATGATCGAGAACATCCTGGCCCGCTGGGAGGCCGCGGCCGCCGTCGCCGTGTACGCGGTCCCGGACGAGGTGGCGGGGGACCAGGTGATGGCCGCCGTGGCCCTGCGCGAGGGCGCGGCCTTCGACCCGGAGGCCTTCGCCGCCTTCCTCGCCGCACAGCCGGACCTGGGGACGAAGATGGCCCCGCGCTACGTCCGGATCCTCACCGCGATGCCCGTCACGGCGACGAACAAGATCCACCGAGCTGCCCTGCGCCGGAGCGGGTTCCTGTGCCCCGAACCGGTCTGGCACCGCGTCGCCGGGGCCTACCGCCCGCTCGACGGGCCGTCCCTGGAGGCGCTGCTCGCGGTGTACGAGGCCCAAGGCCGCCGGGACCTCCTGGAGCGCTGAACGGAACCGGCGGGAGCGACGGAACCGGGGAGGGCGCACGCCCCTCTTCCCAGGGGAGGGGGTTCCCATGACGAACACACCGCCCGCCGCACCGCCCGCCACGCCGTCGGCCGCGAAGGCCTGGGCGGCCGCGGCGGCCCTGCTCCTCAGCCTCGCCCTGGCCGCCTGCGGCACGCAGGTCACGGGCCGGGCGGCGGCCCCGCCACCACCCC
>NZ_JZWV01001366.1 GCF_000966975.1 Streptomyces katrae
GACGCGAAGAGCGCACTCATCACCCTCGTCGAACACGCCCTCATGGCACGGCTCAAGTAACAGCCGTTACCAGGCGAATTCGTGGAGGCGGGCTGTGTCATAGGACACGGCCCGCCTCTGGTGTTCATAACGTTTCGACAGAGAATTGCCCCTCGCCCGGACACTGCGTGCGTTCGCCCGGTGCCGCTGTGCGCACAACTGGCCCTATTTTTGCCGCAGCTCGCTCTTTATGTCCGATTTATGTGGGACGTAAGGCTCTGCGAATGGCCGATTCCAACTGTTTGGAACACGGCGCTTCATCGTGCTGGAATTCAACGAACTAGCTAGTAGCACCGCCGAGAGGTTGTTGGTCGAGTGAGGCGAAGCAACTCGAGCCCCGCGGTTGAACCCGCGCGTGGCAACTTCACCCCGCCGCCGCGCGGGGCCACGTCGTCCGTCGACGTGCCCGTGGAACCGGTCGCGGGCGGTGGCAGCACCAGCAAGCTCTCCCCGCGCAACTGGCGCGTGCCGACGCGTCTGAACGCCATCCTGCTCGTGCCCGTCCTCGTCGGACTGGTCATGGGCGGCTTCCAGGTGAAGGGCTCGATCGACACCTGGAACGAGGCGAAGGACGCGGAGAAGACCGTCCGCATCGTCCAGGCGGCCGCCGAATACGGCCAGGCCCTCCTCAACGAGCGTGACCTCAGCGCCGAGCCGCTCCTCAAGGGCGACCGCGGCAACGAGGCCGTGCTGAAGGCCTACGCCGCCACCGACGCGGCCAAGGCCAAGTTCGCCTCGGCCGTGAAGGACATGCCCAAGAAGCAGGGTCTGGAGCGCCGCCTCGAACTCTTCCGCCAGGAGGAGCCGAAGCTGGAGCAGGTCCGCAAGACGGCCTACGCCGTCCCGGAGACCGCCAAGAAGAACCTCCCCTCCCAGGCCGGCCCCGTGCCGACCGAAGAGGGCTACGTGCTGGTCCAGCACTACCTCATGCAGTTCTCCAACGAACTGGGCCTGGGCACGGGCAACGTCACCAGCTACGGCCGCATGGTCTACGCGGTCGAGCTGGCCAAGGCGGCCAACTCGCTGCAGCGCTCCATCGGCACGCACCTGCTGGTCCGCCCGAACGAGGACGAGAACGTCCGCAAGGCCCAGCTCGTCGCCTAGCTCGTCGCCTTCTCCTCCTACGCCTACCTCGAAGAGATCGCCGCCGGCGAGTACGTCGCCGCCGGTACCGAAGAGGACACCAAGCGGCTCCAGGAGGTCATGCGCAAGAAGTCCCAGGAGGGCGCCGCCAAGCTCGCCCAGGCCAAGCAGGCCGCCGAGCAGGCCGGTACCCCCTTCAAGGCCCCTCCCGTGGTGAACGGCTCCGCCCTCACCGGCATGACCGAGGCGATAGCCGGCGGCGACAAGCCCGCCAAGCTCGCCCTGATCGGCGTCACCCCCCAGGCCTGGCAGGCCGCCGCCACCGCCAAGTTCGACGGCTACGCCGAGGTCGAGCAGGAGCTGCTCGACAAGGCCGTCAAGGACACCGTCTCGGTCTCCGACGAGGCCCAGCGCGACGCCGTCCTGACCGGTGCCATCGTGGTCGTGGCCCTCCTCGCCGCCTTCATCCTGGCCGCGATGATGGCCCGCCAGATGAGCCGCTCGATGCTGCGCCTGCGCACCTCCGCCTTCGACATCGCCGAGCAGCGCCTGCCGATGCTCGTCGACCAGCTCTCACGCACCGACCCGGGCAAGGTCGACACCCGTGTCGAGCCGATCCCGATCAACTCCCAGGACGAGATCGGCGAGGTCGCCCGCGCCTTCGACCAGGTCCACCGGGAAGCGGTGCGGCTCGCCGCCGAGCAGGCCCTCCTGCGGGGCAACGTCAATGCGATCTTCACGAACCTCTCCATGCGCAACCAGTCGCTGATCGAGGGCCAGCTGACCCTCATCACCGACCTGGAGAACAACGAGGCCGACCCGGACCAGCTGGAGAACCTCTTCCGCCTGGACCACCTGGCCACCCGTATGCGCCGCAACGGCGAGAACCTCCTCATCCTCGCGGGTGAGAACCCGGGCCGCCGCTGGGACCAGCCGGTCCCCCTCGTCGACGTCCTGCGCGCCGCCTCCTCCGAGGTGGAGCAGTACGAGCGCATCGAGCTCTCGGGCGTCTCCGAGGCCGAGATCCACGGCCAGGCCGTGACCGACCTCGTGCACCTGCTCGCCGAGCTGCTGGAGAACGCCACCACGTTCTCCTCCCCCCAGACCAAGGTCCGGGTCAACGCCACGCGTCTGCCCGACGGCCGTGTGATGATCGAGATCCACGACAAGGGAATCGGCCTCACCGCCGAGGACTTCGCGGACATCAACCACAAGCTGGCCAACCCGCCGACCGTGGACGCCGCGATCTCGCAGCGCATGGGTCTGTTCGTGGTCGGCCGGCTGGCGGACCGCCACAGCATCCGCGTCCAGCTGCGCCCCTCGGGCGAGCAGGCCGGCACCACCTCGCTGGTCATGCTCCCCGACGCCATCACCCACGGTGGCGGTGGCGAGGGCATCCCGGACGACGACTTCACCGTCTCCTCGATCATCCCCGAGCAGCAGGCCCAGCAGGCCGCCCCGCTGCGCACGGCCGCCGAACTCGGCTTCGACGACTCCCGCTACGAGGCCCACGGCGGCCCGGGCGGCGAGGAGAAGCCGGTCGACCCGGTGGTGCGGTCCCTGGGCCGCGAGGAGCGCCGGGCTGCGCTGGAGGCGCAGCTCAACTTCGGGCAGGAGCAGGACCGGCAGCCGGAGCAGCAGCATTCCGCCGAGGGCTATCCGGAACCCCAGCCCGAGCACGCGTACCAGCCGTACCAGGAGTACGAGCAGCCGACCGCGCAGGGCTACGAGGCCCCGTACGAGGAGCAGGCCCAGCAGCAGTCCTACGAGGCGTTCCCGGAGCAGGGCTATGCCTATCCGGAAGTCGGCTACCAGGACGGCCAGCAGCCCGCGCAGGCGTACGACGGCGGCTACGCGGAGCAGTCTCCGCAGGCCGCATGGCCTGAGCAGAACGCCTACGCGGAGGCCTACCAGCAGGACTACGGGAACGAATCGGAACCCCCGGCCGCTCCCGAACCGGCCCTGGACCGCGTAGGCTTCGACCGTCCGGGCGCCGCTGCCGACACCGGTCACGCGTTGACCGGAGCGGGCCTGCCGCGACGTGGCAGCCAGCAGCAGTGGGGTTCGGGCCAGAAGGAAGCGGAGCCCACCGGTTCCCTCTTCGAGGCAAGGCCGCAGCGACAGCAGCAGCCCGCCGAACCGAAGGGGGCCCCGGAGGACGAGGCGGCCGGCGCGGGCTGGCGCTCGACGAACGACGAGCGCTGGCAGCAGGCCGGCAAGCTCCGTGAGCCGAAGGCGGGCGGGGTCACCTCGTCCGGTCTCCCTCGGCGGGTGCCCAAGGCCAACCTGGTCGAGGGCGCTGCGGAGACGACCCCGCAGGGCGGCCCCCAGGTCTCCCGCGCCCCGGAGGACGTGCGCGGCAGGTTGAGCAACCTGCGCCGCGGTGTCCAGCAGGGACGCAGCGCGGGTTCCGAGCAGTCAAGTAACAGCTATGACCAGGAGCGTTAGTGTGAGCGCGATGAGCCAGGCGGCGCAGAACCTGAACTGGTTGATCACCAACTTCGTGGACAACACCCCCGGGGTGTCCCACACGGTGGTGGTCTCCGCCGACGGCCTTCTGCTGGCGATGTCCGACGGATTCCCGCGCGACCGCGCCGAT
>NZ_JZWV01001367.1 GCF_000966975.1 Streptomyces katrae
CCCGGGGAGGTCCGGAAGAGAAGATCGGGTTCTTTCCCGATAGGGGGAGCCCCCGGAGCGTGCGCGGGCGTACGCTGATCTCCCGAACCGGCCTGAGGGGTACCAGCCATGACGGACCGCCGGACCCGCACGCGGCGCACGCTCTTCGAACGCGAGACGGAACTCGTCGTCGTGGACGAGGCCCTGGACCGGCTCACCGGCACCGGCCCCGATGCGGCCGGCGGCCTCCTCGCCCTCTCCGGCCCGGCCGGCCTCGGCAAGACCACCCTCCTCGCCGAAGTGCGCCGCCGCGCCCTCGCCCGCTCCTGCACCCTCCTCGCCGCACGCGGCGGCGAACAGGAACAGGGGCAGCCCTTCCACGTCGCCCGCCAGCTCATCCAGCCCCAGCTCGCCGGCCGCCCCGAGGCCGAGCTGCGCGCCGCGCTCGGCAGCTGGTACTCCATCGTCGGCCCCGCCCTCGGCCTGTGCGCCCCCGAACAGGGCGCCCCGCCCGACCCGCAGGGGCTGCGCGACGGGCTCGACTGGGTGCTCACCCACCTCACCGTCCAACGCGCCCCCGTCGTCCTCGTCCTCGACGACGCCCACTGGGCCGACCCCCGAATCCCTCGGCTGGCTCGCCGCCTTCGCCCCCCGTGCCGAACACCTCCCGCTGCTCCTCGTCACCGCCTACCGGCCCGACGAACTCCCCGCCCACGCCGAGGCCTTCCGCACCCTGCCCGGCCGGGCCGGCCGGCGCCCGCTCAGCCTCGCCCCCCTCACCGAGGCCGCCGTCGCCACCCTCGTCCGCGAGACCGTCGGGACGCACGCCGAGGACGCCTTCTGCCACGAGGCCTGGGCCGTCACCACCGGCAACCCCTTCGAGGCCGTCGAACTCACCGCCAAGGTCCGGGCCCACGGCATCACCCCCGTCGAGTCCAGCGCCCCGCTCCTCCACGACCTGGCCGCCGCCCAGCGCGGCAGCGGCCTCGTCACCCGCCTCCAGAGCCTCGGACCCTCCACCGTCCGCTTCGCCTGGGCCTGCGCCGTCCTGGGCACCGCCATCCCCCGGCAGATCGCCGCCCGCGTCGCCGGAGTCGGCGCCGAAGAAGCCGCCGACGCCACCTGGCGGCTGCGCGACGCCCGCATCCTGTCGGCGCCCCCCGCCGACGCCGAAGACGAGGCCACCGGGCTGGAGTTCGTCCACCCGCTCATCGCCACCGCCATCTACCGGGCCATACCCGACGCCCTGCGCGTCGCCCTGCACGGCAAGGCCGCCGTCGCCGTCGTCGACGCGGGCCTCGGCTCCTCCGCCGCCGCCCGCCACCTCCTGGAGACCCACCCGGAGAACGACCCCTGGGTGGTGCGCACCCTGCGCGAGGCCGCCGCCGAGAACCTCCGCGCCGGCGCCCCCGAAGCCGCCCGCCGGCAGCTCGCCCGCGCCCTCCAGGAACCCCCGGACTTCGGCGAACGCGCAGCTGTGCTCTACGAACTCGGCTGCGCCTCCCTGCTCACCGAACCCGCCACCACCGTCAACCACCTGCGGGCCGCCCTCGCCGAGCCCTTCGACGACCCGGCGCTGCGCCAGGGCATCGTCATCCGCCTCGCCCAGGTCCTCGCCCACAGCGACCACCTGCGCGCCGCCTCCGAACTCCTCGCCGCCGAGATAGCGCGCGCCCACGACCCGCGCGTCCGGCTGCGCCTGCAGTCCGAACAGTTCATGTGGGACGCCTTCGACGCCGCCGAACCCGACTCCCCGGCCCGCTCCCGCCGCCTCGCCAAACTCGCCGACCGCCTCGCCGGCCGCGACCTCACCGAGCGGTACGTCATCGGACTGCGCGCCTGGGACGCCTGCCTGCGCGGCGAACCCCGCGAGGTGTCCCTCCACCACGCCGGCCGGGTACTCGAACAGCCCTTCAGCTGGGCGCACGAGGACCGCGGCTTCGAGGTCCCGGTACTCGCCGCCATGGTCCACATGTACGCCGACCTGCCCGGCCGCGCCGAGGAGCTCTTCGAGGCCGGCACCGCCGAGTTCGAACGGATGGGCTGGCACGGCGCCCACCTGTCCTTCGCCTACAGCCTGCGCGCCTACCTCCGCCACCGGCGCGGCCGCCTCACCGAAGCCGAGGAACTGGCCCGGGCCGGCCTGCGGCTCGCCGAACGCGTGGGCCGCCGTACGCCCGTCCACTGGTACGCCATCACCATCCTCATCACCACCCTCCTCGGCCGGGGCCGCACCGAGGAGGCCTGGCAGCTGGCCAGGGAACACGAGTACGGCGAACCCTTCCCCGCCGCCGTGGTCTTCCCCGACTCCCAGACCGTCTACGCCGAACTCCTCCTGGCCGCCGGGGACCGCAAGGCGGCCGCCGTCGAACTGGAGGCGGTGGACCGCCGGCTGAGCCCGCGCGGGATCCAGAACCCGGCCTGGTGCCCCTGGCGGCTGCTCCTGGCCCGCGCGGTCGCCCCCGAGGACCCCGCCAGGGCCCGCACCCTGGCCGACGAGGCCCTCCAGCGCGCCCGGGCCTACGGCGCCCCCTCCGCCATCGGGCAGGCCCTGCGCGTCTCGGCGGAAGTCGCACCGCCCGAGCGGCGGGCCGCCCTGCTGACCGAGGCCGTCACCCACCTGGAGGACTCCCCGGCGGCCCACGAACTGGCCCGCGCCCTCGCCGCGCTCGGCACCGAGCTCCGCGACCCCGACCTGCTCACCCGCGCCCGGCTGACCGCCCGCACCTGCGGTGCCGACGCCCTGGAGGCGGACACCGCGCAGGCCCTCACGGCGTTCGCCCGCGGCGCGAGCTGACCCGTACCCTCCCGCACCGGGGCACAGTGGCCGTATGGATCACCCCACCAGGCTCAGCGTGTTCCGCAGCGAGGCCGCGGCCTACGACGAGGCCCTGCGGCGGGCGGCCGACGGCGGCCGGGAAGGCCCGCCGGTGCCGTCCTGCCCCGGCTGGTCCCTCGCCGACCTCGCCGGACACCTCGGCAGCGTCCAGCGCTACCTCACCCACGTGCTGCGCGGCCGCCACACCGAACCCCCCGACCCCACCGACCCCGCCCTCTACGCCCTCCCCGAGGACCCGGCCGTACGCGCCGCCTGGCCCCGGCACGACGCCACCCCGCACCGCGGCCCCGTCCCCGGGGAACTCCTCGACTGGTCGGCCGACGCCGCCCGGGAGCTGATCGACGTACTGGAGGAACTGGGGCCCGACGTCCCGGTGTGGAGCTGGTCCACCGAACGGACCAGCGGCTTCTGGTGCAGACCATCGAACAGGCCGTCCACCGCTGGGACGCGGAGTCCGTCACCGCCGCCCCGGACCCCTTCGAGCCGGCCTTCGCCGCCGACGCGGTCGCCCAGACCTTCGAGGTCATGGTCCCCGCCCGGCGCGGCTGGAAGCCGGCCCCCGCCGGCACCGGGGAGCGCTACCGCTTCCGCCGCACCGACGGCCCCGAGTCCTGGACGGTGGAGTTCACCGGGGACGAGGTGCGCCTGGAGCCGGGCGGAACGGGCCCGGTGGCCGTCGAAGCCGCCGGCACGGCCTCCGACCTCACCCTGTTCCTCTGGCAGCGCCTCCCCGCCACCGGGCTGGAGGTCACCGGCGACCCCGCCCTGCTCGACCACTGGTTCACCCTCGTCCCCCCGGCCTGAACGGGCACGTACGGACCCCTCACGGCCGCTCGCGGAAGGAGCCGACGACGGGGGAGCGGCGCAGCGCCCGGGCCACGGCCACCAGG
>NZ_JZWV01001368.1 GCF_000966975.1 Streptomyces katrae
TCGCGCCATCAGAGATGTGTATAAGAGACAGCACCAGGGGATGACGGAACCGCACCGGGGCCCCCAGTGTGATCAGGTCCGCCGTCTCGGCCGCCGCCCCGGCCTCGGCCCCGATGCCGAGCAGACGCAGCGCACGCCACAGCAGCGGTGTCACCGACGGGTTCGACCGCCGCGACCAGCAGCAGGGCGCGGGTGTCGGCCGGCAGGGCATCGACCCGCCGCCGGAAGCCCTCCTCGACCTGGGAAGCCAGCGGACCCGCGCCGGGCCGCGCGAAGCCGAACGCCAGCTCCACCGGTGACAGGTCACGGGGCAGCTCCAGCAGGGCGAGGGGGTTCCCGCCGGTCTCGGCGACGATCCGGTCCCGCACGCGGGCGTCGACCGGCGCCACGAGCGCCCCGTCGAGCAGGGCCCGGGCATCGGCGTCGGCCAGCCCCGGCAGGGTGAGGTCCGGCAGGCCGGCGAACGCCTCCGGCCCCTCCCCGCTAGCGGCCCGTTCGGCGAACACCAGCGCCACCGACTCGGCGTCCAGCCGGCGTCCGACGAACGCCAGGATCCGCTGGGACATCAGGTCCAGGCACTGCGCGTCGTCGACCAGGCACACCAGCGGTGAGGCGGCCGCGGCCTCGGCGAACAGCCCGAGGACCGCGAGCCCGACCAGCAGCATCTCGGGCGGGTTCCCCGCGCTCAGGCCGAACGCCACCCGCAGGGCGTCCTGTTGGACCGGCGGCAGGCGGTCGAGGTGGGAAAGCAGAGGGGCGCACAGGCGTTGCAGGGCCGAGTAGGCGAAGTCGGACTCGGCTTCGACCCCCGCCGCCTGGACCGTCTGCGACGGTGCGGCCCGCTCGGCCAGATGGGCGAGCAGCGCCGACTTGCCGACACCGGCCTCGCCGCGCAGCACCAGCACCCGGCTGCGCCCGTCCCGCACGTCGCGCAACAGCTGTTCCAGCACCTCCAGTTCGCGGGCCCGCCCGAGGAGCCGGCGTGTCGCGTGGTGGGGCATGGGACCTCCGGGCAGGGCTTCCTCCCGGAGGAGCTCCACCCCATCCTACGGACTTCCCGCCCGGCTGACCTGCATGGATTCGGTCAGACCGAGGAGCGGCCCTCGGCCCGGGCACGCGGAGCGGGGTCCGTCGTCCCGGGCGCGCACCCGGGACGACGGACCCCTCACCCGACGGCCGTCCGCCTGTGCCTCAGCAGTACTTGAAGGAGCTGATCCTGTCGTTGATCCACGACGGGACGGAGGGCCACTTCTCCCAGGGGCCGATCCTGAACTGCAGTCCGCCGTAGTTGTTGTGCTCGTAGAAGCAGATCGCGTTCCCCGTGTTGTTCACCACGGACGAGGTGATGTCCTGCATGCCCGTCCACAGTGCGCCGTCCCGCTGCAGCTTCCCGAGGTCGCCCACGTTCTGGTTCGAGGCGATCGCACCGAACTTGGAGCCGCTGGTGGCGCCGACGAAGTCGTTCTCGGACCACAGGCAGACATGACTGCCCGGGCACGCTCCGGCGCCCTGCCCGATACCGAGGAGCACGGAGGCATCGGCGGAGGTCGCCGCGGTCATGACCAGCCCGGCGACGGTGGCGGCACTGACGGCGAACCGCGCCGTCTTCCTGCGCAATGTCATCATCATCCGTTCAGATGGAGGAGGTGCGGGGTCAGCAGTACTTGAACGAGCTGATCTTGTCGTTGATCCATCCCGGTACGGACGCCCACTGCTCGTGGGGCCCCGTCCTGAACTCAAGCCCGCCGTACCAGTTGTTCTCGTAGAAGCAGATCGCGCTCCCCGTGTTGTTCACCACCGACGACGTGACGTCCTGCATGCCCTTGTCACCGGTGGAGGTGCGGGCCAGCTTGCCCAGGTCGCCGACGTTCTGATTCGAGGCGAAGGAGCCGAACTTGTGGTCGTAGACGAACTTCCCCTGGATGAAATTGCCTTCCGACCACAGGCATACGTAATTGTCGGGGCACGACCCGGCCCCGTGGCCGATGTCGAAGACGCTTGCGGCGCTCGCGGACGTGGCGGTGGCCACCAGCAGCCCGGCGGCGGCGACCGCGGCGAGCCCGAGCGTCCTCATCCTGCTTTTCACAAACACGGGTCCCTCTTCAATTGGAGTAGGAGCGGGGGGGTCAGCAGTACTTGAAGGAGCTGATCTTGTCGTTGATCCACCCCGGCACGGACGCCCACTGCTCGCGGGGACCGATCCTGAACTCCAGGCCGCCGTAGTTGTTGTGCTCGTAGAAGCAGATGCCGCTGCTGGTGTTGTTCACGACCGAGGAGGCGGAATCCTGCATGCCCTTCCAGCGGAAGAGCTTGCTCTCGAAGACGAACTTCCCCATGTCCGAAACGTTCTGGTCCGAACCCACGGCCCCGAAGTCGTATCCGCCCGCGGGATTTCCGCGGACGAAATTGCTCTCGCTCCACAGGCACACCCAGTTGGCCGGGCACTTGCCGGCTCCGGTCTGGATGTCGGTGAGCACGTAGGCGCTCGCGCTCGTCGCCGTGGCGACGACCGCCGCGGTCAGCGTGGCGGCGCCCACGGCGAGCCTCATCGCCGTCCTGCGCGCGTTCCTCATGTCTTCCCTGCCCTCATCGCTGTCAGTGGTGTCGCCCCGCGGCCTCGGCTCGCGGGGCAACACCACTGTGCCGCCGAGGGCACACGGACGGCTTCAGTCATCCGACTGCTCTTGGGCGGTCAGCCCGGCAGCTCGGTGCGCTCCCACCACTCGTACACCGGCAGCCGCCCCTCCGCCGTGTCCTGCGTGCGCTCGGTGCGCCTGAAGTGCTCGTAGCCGCCCCGGAAGAGCAGCTTTACGTCCGCTCCCGCCTCGGGCTGGGCGACGACGCGTTCCGTGAGGTCCGCAGGCCCGCCCTCCAGGACGGCCTTCGCGGTGTCGGAGTCGTTCATGGTGCAGAGCGTAGCCAGCCCGTCCCCGGTTTCCGTGGTGCTGCGGCCGTCAGACCGTGGTGTCGCCGAAGGGGCACCGGGCGCCGCGGGGTGTCCCTCCCGGGACGGTTCGCCGGAGCCGCTCCCCGACGCGCGGCACCGCGCCGCTTCCGCCCCACCGCACTGTGGCTCACGTCACATCCCGTTCCTGTCAGGAATCCGCCGGCTGTCCCGCTCAGGTCACCGAGACCCCAGCGAACCGACAGGAGCGTCACATGAAGCACCGCGTCCTCGTCCTCGGCGCCGGATACGCTGGCACCTACGTGGCCGGGAACCTGGCCCGCCGGCTGTCCCCGGAGGACACCGAGATCCACGTGGTCAACGCCGAGCCGGACTTCGCCGAGCGGCTGCGACTCCACCAGGTCGCTGCCGGTCAGGAGATCGAGACCCAGAAGCTCGCCGACATCTTCGCCGGCACGGGGATACGGCTGCACCCGGCCCGTGTCACCGCCGTCGACCCCGAGCGCCAGGTCGTCGCCGTGACCGGCGCCGACGGCGCCACCGAAATCGGCTACGACACGCTCCTCTACGCGCTCGGCAGCCACGGTGAGGACCACGGCGTCCCCGGCGTGGCCGAACACGCCTTCGACGTCGCCGCCCGGCCCTCGGCACTGCGGCTGCGCGAACGGCTGGACGGCCTGCCGCGAGGAGGGAACGTGCTGGTCGTCGGCGACGGGCTGACCGGCATCGAAAGCGCCACCGAGATCGCCGAGTCCCGGCCCGGCCTCTCGGTGACCCTGGTCGCCCGCGGCGAGCTTGGAG
>NZ_JZWV01001369.1 GCF_000966975.1 Streptomyces katrae
GGGGTCGGGGGTCGGGGGGCGTCCGGGTAAGGGGGAAATCAGGGGCGGGGTCGGGGTGGAGACCGGGTCCGGGGCCGTCAACAGGCCGCCTTCTCTGCATAGTCTGACCCGCATGAGTGACGAGCGTTCGGAGCAGGCGACGCCGGAGAAGACCTCCCTGGAGAAGGCGTCCCCGGAGAACACACCCCTGGAGAAGACACCCCTGGAGAAGGCCCCTGAGGGGCAGGCCGGGCAGACGGAGGCGGCGGCCGCCGCCCTGTCCATGAGGGCG
>NZ_JZWV01001370.1 GCF_000966975.1 Streptomyces katrae
CTGTCCATGAGGGCGTCGGACGCCGACCGCGAGCGGGTCGTCGAGCGACTCCGTGACGCCGTTGCCGAGGGCCGGCTCGACATGGAGGAGTTCGAGGAGCGGCTGGAGGCGGCGTACAAGTCGCGTACCTACGCCGAACTCGAACCCCTGACCAGGGACCTTCCGGCCCCCGAGTCCTCCTCGGCCCTCTCCTACGCCCCCGGCCCCGTCTCCGCCACCTCGTCGTCCTGGCAGTCCCGCATCGGCGGTACGTCGGCCTCCTCGTCGGCGGTCGCGATCATGTCGGGATTCCAGCGCAAGGGGCGCTGGACGGTGCCCGCGCAGTTCAACGCCGTGGCCTTCTGGGGCGGCGGCGAGCTCGACCTGCGGGAGGCCGACTTCGCGGCGCGCGAGGTGGTCATCACGTGCGTGGCCATCATGGGCGGCATAGAGATCACCGTCCCGCCGGGCGTCGAGGTCGACGTACGGGGCATCGGCATCATGGGCGGTTTCGACCAGGGCAGGTCCCTGGAGAACCGCCCGGAACCGGGGGCTCCGCGGGTGGTCGTGAACGGCCTCGCCTTCTGGGGCGGGGTGGCGGTCAAGGTCAAGGCGCCGAAGCCGCCGAAGCAGCCGAAGCGGCTGAAGGACGGCAGGAAGCCGGTCGACGGCGAGGTCCGCAAGGAGCTGTAGTCCGCCCCCGCCTGCGGCGCGCCGGGAACTCCCGGGCCCTCCCGGGAGTCGGATGCTATGCAGACAAAACCGGCCATCGGGGGAAGGCAGGAGCACCATGAGGGAACCAGGACCGGCAGCGCCACCCGCACCACCCGCCCGCGGCGCGTTCGTCTTCAACGAGGCGGACGAGGAGCGGCGGCGCGCCGTCCGCCGGATGAAGACCACCGCGACGGGTCTGCTGATGGTCGTCGCCGTGGTCTACGTCCTGGCGAAATGCGCCCAGCAGGCCTGGGGCGCGGGCGGCTGGGCCGGGTACGTCGCCGCCGCCGCGGAGGCCGGCATGGTCGGCGCGCTCGCGGACTGGTTCGCGGTGACGGCCCTCTTCCGCCGCCCCCTGGGGCTGCCCATCCCCCACACGGCGATCATCCCCACGAAGAAGGACCAGCTGGGGGTCTCGCTCGGGGAGTTCGTGGGCGAGAACTTCCTCTCCGCGGACGTCGTCCGGGCCCGGCTGCACGCCCTGGGCATCGGCGGCCGCCTCGGCGCCTGGCTGGCCGAGCCCGAACACGCCGACCGGGTCACGGCGGAACTGTCCGCCGCGCTCCGCGGCGCCCTGACCGTACTGCGCGACTCCGACGTGCAGGCCGTGGTCGGCGAGGCCATCACCCGGCGGGCGGAGGCGGCGGAGATCGCACCGGGCCTCGGCAAGACCCTGGAGCGCGTCGTCGCCGACGGCGGGCACCGCCGCGCGGTCGACCTGATCTGCGCCAAGGCCCACGACTGGCTGGTCACCCACGGGGACTCGGTCATGGACGCGGTCCAGGGCGGCGCCCCCGGCTGGACCCCGCGCTTCGTCGACCGCAAGATCGGCGACCGGGTGTACAAGGAGCTGCTCCGCTTCGTCACGGAGATGCGCGACATGCCCGGCCATCCGGCGCGCGGGGCGGTGGACCGCTTCCTGACGGACTTCGCCGCGGACCTCCAGTCGGACACGGAGACGCGGGCCCGGGTGGAACGGCTGAAGTCGGAGGTCCTGGCGCGGGGCGAGGTGCAGGACGTGATCGCGTCGGCGTGGACGGCGGTCCGCTCGATGATCATCTCGGCGGCGGAGGACGAACGCAGCGAACTGCGCCTGCGCGTCCGCTCCACCCTGATGTCCCTGGGCGCCCGCCTGGCGACGGACGGCCGCCTGCAGGCGAAGGTGGAGGGCTGGATCGAGGGCGCGCTGGTCTACGTGGTCACCACGTACCGCACGGAGATCACCTCCCTGATCACGGACACGGTGGCCGCCTGGGACGCGGAACACACCTCCCGCAAGATCGAGGCCCACATCGGCCGCGACCTCCAGTTCATCCGCATCAACGGCACGGTGGTCGGCGCCCTGGCGGGCCTGCTGATCTACACGGTGTCCCGGGCCCTGGGCGGCTAGGTCGTCTCTTCCGGATCTTGCTCCCCCAGCTACCGCTGGGAGG
>NZ_JZWV01001371.1 GCF_000966975.1 Streptomyces katrae
GCGCCGTGGGCGCCGTGCGGGACTTTCGCGACACCCCTTAGGCCGCGCCACACGACGCCGTGGCGACCCTGCGGCACGCACCGGCCCCGGAGGCCGGCCTCGTCGTCCTTCGGGGCAGGTGTCAGCCCCGCCCGCCGCGCTGTGCGTGCCCTGCGGGGCGGGCGCGCAACCCCCGCCCCCGCCCCCACGAGGGGGCGATGCCGGGGCCGGCCCGCACCGCCCCGTTCGGGTCAGCCGCGGTCGGCCACGGCCCAGGCCGTCGCGGCGACGACGCCGGCCGCGCCGACCACCGCCGGCCACGCGCCGACCTTCTTGGCCAGCGGGTGCGCCCCCGCGAACCCCGCGAGGTACAGCGCCCCCAGCCCGGCCGCCGCAGGCACCCCACCCCGGCGGTGCCATTCCCGGCCGGCCACGATCCCGGCGGCGCCGAGCACGACCCCGCCCAGGGGCCGCTTCTTCGTCCAGCGTGCGACGGCGTAGCCGCCGACCAGCCCGGCTGCCGCCACCGCGGAACTCGGTACCCGCGCCATGTCGAACTCCCTCGTCGTGTCATACGTACGCACCACGCAAACCCGCGTACGCGCCAGATAAGTCATGTCATGCGATGAACTACTCACGAGGCTAACGCGGACGCCTAGAACCCCGGCGGACACCCACCGCCCCCAGCGCGAGCACGGCCCCGCCCACCACGGTGTCGGGCACCGCCTCGCGCACCGCGCGCGGCAGCAGCGCCACGACCCCGAGGACGAGAAGGAAGGCGAGCGCACACCGCCCCGCCACCAGCAGCAGTCTGTCCACGGCTGCTCAACGCCCGGCGCCGCCCCGCGACACGCACACACGGCGGCCGATTTGTCGGCACACGCCGGGTTCCTCCCCTCCGAGGGTTCCGCACCCCCATCGCCTACGGTCGGACTTCCACCCACACCCTCCCTCCCCCTCCCCCCGGAGCCGCTCGTGATCTCCTACGGCCGCGCCGTCCTCGACCTCGCGGACGAACTCCTCGACGCCTACGCCGACGTCTTCTCCGCCCCGCCCTGGAACGAAGATGAAGAAACCATTCGCCAGTTCGCGGACCGCCTCCAGGCCGACGTCCGCCGCCCCGGATTCCGTACCGCCTTCACCCAATCCCCCGCCGGCGTCGACGGCTTCGCCACCGCCTGGCTGACCCAGCGCCCCTTCCCCGAAGGCCGCGGCTACCCCCAGGTCACCGCGCAGCTCGGCCCGGACCGGGTGCGCGACCTGCTGGTCGGTGCCCTGGAGATAGACGAACTGGCCGTACGGGCCCACGCGCGCGGCACCGGCACCGGCCGGGCCCTCCTCACCGAGATCACCGCCGACGCCCCCCAGCACCGCGCCTGGCTGCTGACCTCCCGCCTCGCCCAGGACACGGTCGCCACCTACCGCCGCCTCGGCTGGCACGAGGTCCCCGCCCTCCCGGGCACCGAGACGAACGTGGTCGTCTTCCTCTCCCCGAACCATCCGGGCCGCCCCAACTGACCCGCACCCCACCCGAAAGGGACGACTGGACGGGCCTGCACCGGGCATACCGGGGCCATGATCACCCCCAAGGCACCCACGCAAGCACCCACACCGACAACCACCCCCACCCCCACCCCCACACCCCTCACCCGCCGCCAACTGAACCTCGCCACCCGCCACCAACTCACCACCACCGCCGGCATCCCGGACGCCACCATCACCTCCCGCACCCGCCCCGGCGGCCCCTGGCAACGCCTCCTGCCCCGCGTCTACCTCCTCCAGACGGGCCCTCCCGACCACCGCCAACGCGCCCTGGCCGCCGTCCTGTACGCCGCCGAACCCGCCGCGGACCCCCTCGCCGGCGACACCGCGGCCCTCACCGGCGGAGCCGCCCTCACCCTCCTCGGCATCCGCGACGCCCCGCCCACCCCGGCGGACGTCCTGATCCGCAGCCCGCGCCGGCTCACCGCCACCCCTCACCCTGACCGTCTCGGGCGTGCCCAGCGCCCGCCCGGTCCGCGCCGCCGCCGACTTCGCCGCCCGCTGCCCGAGCCCCGAACGGGTCCGCTCCGTGCTGGCCCAGGTCGTCCAGTCGGGCTGGTGCCACCCGCACGACCTCCACACCGAACTTCGCAGCGCCCGCCTCCTGTCCCGCCCGGCGATCCAAGCCGCCGCCGGGGAACTCCTGGCCGGCGTCCGCTCGGTCGCCGAAGCCCAGGCCCGCGACGTCCTCACCGGCACGGACCTCCCGACCCCGCTCTGGAACACCCGCCTCTACACCCCGGACGGCACCTTCCTGGCCACCCCGGACGCCTACTGGCCCGACGAGGGCGTGGCCCTGGAGATCGACTCGGCGGAGTACCACTACTCCCGCGACGCCTGGCACGCCACCCTCCACCGCCGCCTCCGCCTGGAATCCCACGGCGTCCTGGTGGTCAGCGCCACCCCCTCGATGATCCGAGACACCCCCACAGAAGTCCTGAACGCCCTCCGAACCCTCCTCACCCTCACCACCCCCCGCCCCACCCCACCCACCCTCACAGCCCGCGGCCACCAACAGCTGGCCCTTCCAGTCCAGTTCGAGATAAGGGGTGATCGTTGGTGATCGATCGCGACTATGCTGCTCAGATGACGGTTGAGAGGGTCATCGGGCATATCGACGGAGTTCTTCCGGGTCGCGCACTTCCTCGACGAAGGGATGTGTTCGACGCGCGCCTCCATGGCGATCTTCAGCGAGGAATCTCCAAGCTCAAAGACGTCGACGGTGCCGCGGTCTCAGACGCAATCGTCCTCAACGGTGGCTACCTGGATGACGACGACTCGTGGCATGAGATCCGCTACACAGGGGCTTCTCCAGATGTCGACCGGGATCCCCAGACGAAGCGACTGAAGGTCAGCCAGCGGTGGGACTATCCGGATAATGCGGCACTGAAGCGCAGCTATGAGCGCGGACATCCGATCCGGATCCTCCGTGGTCATAAGGGGGATGCGCGGTATTCGCCGAGCAAGGGTTACCGCTACGACGGTCTGTACCGCATCACTCAGGCAGCAACCGCCATCTCGGCCCTGCCGGGCCGGGCTGGCGAGCCGATCGAGATCTGCCAGTTCATTCTCGTTCGCTGCCCGGAAGCCGAGCAGGAAGTGACAGTAGTCGAGCGCGCAGCTTCTGAGCTGGTTCTTTTCGACGATGAAGAAAAGTTTCCGGAAAAGCGGACTTCGCAAGTGAAGCGGCTCGTCCGTGACACTGCGGCGGCGCACAGGATCAAAGATCTATACGACGGGCAGTGTCAAACGTGCGGTATAAGGTTGGTCGGGGCGAACTGCAAGCCCTATAGCCAAGGAGCCCACCTCAAGCCGCTGGCCGAACCCCACAACGGGCCCGATGTTGAGCGCAACATTCTTTCCCTGTGCCCGAACTGTCACGTACGGCTGGACCTCGGGGCGATCTCGATCGGTGAGGACTGGAGCGTGATCGAGCGCGTGGCCCACACGGAGCCACGCACTACTCTTCCTCGCCTCCTGATCAAAAAGGGGCACGGTCTTCATCCGTCCTATGCCAAATACCAGCGTGACTGGTGGGACAGCTTTGCGCAGGAGGAGACCGGAGCCTAGGAGCCTTGTCCTCCACCCCTGGTCATGCCGTAGGAGAACCCCCGTGGCACTCCGCGTACGGCTTGCCCGAGGTGCACCAGCAGGGGGACGTGGGGG
>NZ_JZWV01001372.1 GCF_000966975.1 Streptomyces katrae
CCTCCCACTTGCGCAGGGTCGCCGGCCGGACCCCCAGCTCCCGCGCCAGGGGCCCGATGAACCGGCCGCCCGGCCCGCCGCCCGTCGCCCCCTCGGGCCCCCGCGCCCCGTCCGGGTCCGCGGCTGTGTCCGTGGCCCCGAGCGGGTCCGTGGCCGGGGCCGTGGTTGTGGCCGTGGTCGTGGTCGTGCCGGGCGCGGGAGCCAGGTCGCGCAGGGCCCGCTCCACCGCTTCCAGAGTCCGCCGGTCCTCCGCCAGCTGGGCGTGGCTCAGGTCGATGA
>NZ_JZWV01001373.1 GCF_000966975.1 Streptomyces katrae
GGTCGATGAGGCGGAAGGCCTCGTCGCAGGCGCCCCGGTTCACCGCCCGCATCACGGCCGTCGCCGTCGCATGGCCGTGGCCCGGCACCAGCGCCAGGAACGCGGCCAGGGCCAGGGCGTGCCCCGGGGTGTACGCGCGGTAGCCGTTCTCGCCGCGGGCGGCGGGCGGGAGGACGCCGGCCTCCTCGTAGTTCCTGACCGCCTGTGTGGACAGACCGTGGGCCCGCGCCAGATCGACCGGCCGGAGCTTCCTGCCCGTTTGAAGGTTTTCTTCCATCTGGCCGACAATATCGCGGCTCCATCGCGCAAAAGTCTCCACCGAATGTTCAACGATAGCGTTGAACGCATGCCGATCGACATCAAGGACACCACCCGTACGCTCGACGCCGCCGGCCTGATGGAACTGCTCGGGACCCGGCCCCGGGTGCTCGCCCTGGGCGAGCCCACCCACGGCGAGGACACCCTCCTCGACCTGCGAAACGACCTCTTCCGGCAGCTCATCCAGGAGGAGGGCTACCGGACGGTCGCGATCGAGAGCGACTGCCTGCGCGGCCTGGTCGTGGACGAGTACCTCGCCACGGGCGAGGGCACCCTCGACGCGGTCATGGAACAGGGCTTCAGCCACGGTCTGGGCGCCTCGGCCGCCAACCGCGAGCTCGTCCGCTGGATGCGGGAGTACAACGCCGCCCGGCCCGCCGCCGACCGGCTCCGCTTCGCCGGCTTCGACGGCCCGCTGGAGATCGCCGGGGCCGAGAGCCCCCGGCAGGCCCTCACCGCCCTCCACGGCCTGCTCGCGGCATCGGTCGACCCGGCACTGCTCCCCTGCGACGCCGGCACGCTCGACGGCCTGCTCGGCGCCGACGGCCCGTGGACCGACGAAGGGGTGATGTGGGACCCGGCGCTGTCCGTCGGGCGCTCCGCCGGGGCCAGGGAGCTGCGGCTGCTCGCCGGCGAGCTGGTGGAGCTGCTCGACGAGCACGCCCCGCAGCTGATCTCGGAGACGTCGAGGGAGGACTGGGAACGGGCACGCCTCTACGGGCGCACCGCCACCGGCCTGCTGCACTACCACCACGGGACGGCGGACCGGTCGGCGTCCCGCTGGTCCCGGCTGTCGGGCGTGCGCGACCGGATGATGGCCGACAACCTCCTCGCCCTCGCCGAGCGCGGCCCGGTCCTGGTCTTCGCACACAACGCCCACCTCCAGCGGGAGCGGAGCAGCATGCGGATGGGCGGGACACCGCTGGAGTGGTGGAGCGCCGGGGCGCTGGTGAACGCCCGTCTCGGCGGGGAGTACGCCTTCGTGTCCACGGCCGTCGGCACGATCCGCCACCACGGGGTGGACACCCCGCCCCCGGACACGGTCGAAGGGCTGCTGCACGCGCTGCCGGAGGACCGCTGCCTCGTCGACGCCCGCAGGCTGGCCGCCGCTCTCGGCGGTACGCCTCCCGCACGGCGCGTCTCGCCCTGGTTCGGCTACGCCCCGCTGGACCCGGCCCACCTGGCGGCGAGCGACGGGCTCGTGTACGTACGGGACCTCCCGCCGGAGGCGGAGCTCCGGCGGGAGGTCGGACGGCCGGGCCGCTAGTACCCGGGCTGGTTCTGGTTCTGGTTCTGCTGCTGGTTGTCGTTCTGCTGGTTGTCGTTCTGCTGGTTCTGGTCAGGGGCGGGTGGTTCGGCGGGCCGTTCGGTGGGCGCCGGGGCCTGGGTGGGCGGCGGTGGCTGGGTCGCCGGCCGTTCCGTGACCGGAGGCGGGGTGGCCGGTGCCGGGGTCCGCGCCGGCGTGGGCACGGGCGGCAGCACGGGCATCTCGGTGTGCGTCGGGGTGGGTGTCGGCGCCGGGGTTTGGTCGGGGTCGGCGTCGGCGTCGGCGTGGGGTAGGGGTGGGGTCACCGGGGATTCGGTGGTGGTGGCCGGCGTGGGCACGGGCGGCAGCACGGGTATCCCGGTGGCCGACGGGGAGGTGGTGGGGGTGGGCGTGGCCGGGGTCTCGGTCGCCCCGGTCGGGGTGCCCGTGGGCGTCTTCGCACCCGGGGTCCGGGTCGCCGGGGACTCGGTGCCGGACGGGGTGGTGCCCGGCGACTTCGTTCCGGGGGACTCGGTGCTCGGCGGCCTGGTGCCGGGGGACTGGGTTCCGGGTGTCTGTGTCCCGGGCGTCTCTGTCCCGGGCGTCTGCGTTCCGGGCGTGTGCGTCCCGGGCGTCGGGGTCCCCGGGGTGTACGTCACCGGAGGGGACGGCGGGCTCGTGGGCCAGTGCCGGGGCGGGGGCGGAGCCGGCTTGTCGTGGTGGACCCGGTCACCCCTGTACCGGTGGACCCACTGCTTGTCCCCGGAGTCGTAGATGACGAAGACGTTGATCACCGTGGTGGAGCGGTTGACCACCACGACGTTCTGCGGCTGGTACCCGGGCCAGCTGGGCCCCTTCTGCCGCGGGGTCCCCTGCTGCGGGACCACCCGGCTCAGCGGATTGCCGCAGGCGCACCGCACCTTCGGCTCTCCGTACTTGTCCACCAGCACGGCCGTGCCGGCCTGCAGTACGGACTGGTAGCTCGTGGCGACGCCGTCGCGGTAGCCGTGGTTGGTGACGCGGGTGTCCGAACGCAGCTGCACGGGGGTCAGCGAGCGCAGATAGCTAGGGACCGAGGACTCCTGGACGCCCACGACGGAGGCGAAGGCGCGGTTCCTGGCGGGGTCGGCGGACAGGTAGCGGATCTGCTTGTCCACGTCGCAGCTGGCGGTGTTGCGGCTGCCGCCGTAGAGGCCCGGCTCCGATCCCGCCACGCTGGCGATGGTGGCCCGCTTGGTGGGAGCCGCGCTGGGGGCGGCCGCGGGCAGGGCGGTGGTGGTGTTCGCGGTCGACGGGGTGTAGGGGTCCATGCCCGCGTCGTCCGTGGGCTGGAGGATCACCTCGCCGGCCGAGGCGGTCTGGCCGCCGGGGCGGCCGAGGACGACGGCCAGGACCACGGCGACGACGACCGCGGCGGTGATCGCCGCGATCCGCGGCACGGACCGCCACCAGGGGCGGTGGCCGTCCCCGCCGGACGGAGGCTTCGGCCCGCCGGATCCGGGGCCCCCGGGGCCGGACGGCGGGCCCCCGCCCGAGGGCGGGGGCGGCGGAGGGGGCCCGCCCTGGTCCTGTGACGGGCGCCCGGAGAGGGGGCCGGAAGGCGGGCCGGTGGGACGCTCTGACAGCGGTTCGGAACTCACATTCCCCTCCCACCGGGCGGGTGCAGGAAGGCGAAACTCGAATGCTGTGCATGTTTTATGCAATTTCATTCGGGTTTCACACCGTTAGCGCCCATTGTGTGCCCGGGCCCCGTGGGGTCCGCAAGCCGAACGGCCTAAGCCGGCCCACGCCGACCCGTGTCGGCCCCCTGTCGTCCGGTGCCCGGGACGCCTACGCCCAGGACGCGGCCACCAGCGACCGCCGCGCCGCCGTCAGATGCGCGGAGGCCGCCAGCCAGGCCCACGCGTACCCGTCGGCCGAGGGGTCGGTGAGCCGGCCGAAGGCGTCCCGGGGCCGCCGGTCCGCCTCCGTGACCAGGGCGGCGGCCAGACCTGCCGCCGCCGCGAACCCCGCCCGGCGCAGCGGCCCGTACCCGGCCTCCCGCCCGGACGCCCGGGCCGATTCCGCCACCGCCCGGCGGCCGCCCGCCCCCCCGGCCCGCCGCAATCCCGAC
>NZ_JZWV01001374.1 GCF_000966975.1 Streptomyces katrae
CCCCGGCCTCCAGCAGCCGGCCCACCCGCCACAGGGGCGAGTCGGCCAGCGGGTCCGGACCCGGTCCGACGGGGTCCGGCGCGGGGGCCGGGGCCTCGCCGGTGACGTGGCCGCCCTGGAGGCGGTCGTAGCCGAGGTCGGCCCGGTCCCGCCACTCGGGCGGCAGCCGCAGCGTGTACGCCGCCCCGGGCACCGGCCCGACCGCGAGGGGCCGCAGCGTCGCCGCCCGGTCCGGGTCGGGGCGGCCGACGACCCGCAGTGCCAGCCCCGGCCGGCCGGCCAGCCGGCGCAGGTTCGCGGTGTGCGCCAGCTCCGGGTGCGGGTGCGCCGGGCGCAGCCGCAGCAGCGGCGCGTCCGCCCGTACCGTGCCGTCGGGCGACAGCTCCCGTACGAGGAGGTGGTCGCCTGCCGCCCCCTCCACCCGGACGGCGCAGCCCAGCAGGCCGGGCTCGGCGTCCTGCGCGAGCAGCTCGGCGACGGCTTCGGCCGCCGGGCGGGCGAACAGCGCGGCGAGCGGCTCCTGGTCCCAGGAGACACCCGGCACGGGCGTGGCCCGGACCCCGCGCCCCGCGCCGAGCCGCCCGTCGGCGGAGACCGTGGCCCCGGCGATGCGCAGCCCGCCGCGCGCGAGCCCGGCGTGGTCCAGGACCCCGCCGCCGAGGGCCACGGACACGGCACCCGCACCCCGGGCGCGGGCGAGGCCGCCGGGGCGGAC
>NZ_JZWV01001375.1 GCF_000966975.1 Streptomyces katrae
ACGCCGTCGGAGCCGAGCAGGTGGGTGACCACGCCGCCGTAGCCGGTCGCGGTCAGCACGGGTTCCCGGCACAGGCCGTGGACCTTCAGGCTGCCCCCGGAGGCGTAGGCGCGGCGGCCGCTCCCGGTCAGCCCGGGCCCGCCCGTACCGGCCGCCAGCAGTGCCGCGGTGCGCAGCAGCGCCTCGAAGGCGGCGGCCAGATCCGCCAGCCGCTCCCCGGCACGCCGCTCCCGCGCGGCCCGCAGCCCCCGCACCACCCGAAGGGCGGCGGCCTCGGCACCCGGCAGCCCGGCGACGCGCGCGGTGTGCGCGGCCCGCAGCAACTCGGCCTGCACCACGGCACCCCCGGCGGCCACGCCGGCGGCGAGCGCCTCGGCCCCCACGGCCCAGAGGGCGGCCCCGGCCCGCACCTGAGCGGCCGTGGGCGCGGGGGCACCCCCGTCTCCCGGCCCCGCCGCGTCGCCGCGGGCCCTGTCCGGGCCGCCACTTCCGCCCATCGCTCCGGCCGCCGAGGCGCCGGATCCTCCGGCCCCGGCCGCGCTCGGAACTCCGGCTCCGCCACTTGCCCCGGCTCCGGGTGCCGCCCCGCCGGGCCCGGCCGGGCCCGGCGTCCGTCCGGTGGCGCCCGTCCCTGAGGCGCCCCCGCCCGTGCCGGGACCCGGCTCGCCCCGGAGCCCGGCCGGGTCTGCCTGGCCGGTGCTCCCAGTGGTACCCACACCGCCGGAGCGGTCGGCGGGACCCGGCTCACCGAAGGTGTACCCGGAGCTCGGGGCAGCGGCCCCCGAGGCACCGGCCCCTCCGGCGGGTTCCGCGCCCGTGTCCCCGGTTCCGGCCCTGCGGGGCACGGGCCCGGCAGCCGACGGAGCGGCCGGACCGGTACCCGCGGCCGACTCGGCAGCGGGGGTCACGGCCGATCCGCCGTCCTCCTCCCCCTCGCCCGGCAAGGGCCACGGCTGGGGGTCCGCCACCGGGGACGCGGCCAGGACCGCCGCGCGGTGCAGGCAGCGCGGAGCCAGGAGGCAGCTGCAGACGGCCTGCCCGGCCTCCGTGACCACCCCCGACGGCGCCGCACGGAGCGTGACCACCGCGTCCTCACCGAAGGCGACGACGACGCTCCCGTCCGCCCCGGCCTCCGCGCCGTCCCGGCAGCCCTCCACGGCCGCGTCGAGCTTCTTGCGCAGCCGGGCGCTCAGGGCCTCCACGGCCTCCGCCGTCACCTCGGCGGTGACGGCCGGCAACAGCGGGCTGGTCATGAGGGCTCCCCACGGAGTCGGTCGCCCACCCAGCGGGCGAGGGCGAGAGGGCTGAGCGCGGCCACCGGCATCCCGGCCGCGACGAGCTGCCGCGCCACCGGGATCGAATACCGGGGCGCGCCGGAGTCGTCGAGCGCGGCGCAGCCCAGCAGATGGGCGCCGGACGCGGCCAGTGCGCGGACCTCCCCGAGCAGGCCCCCGACCGGGGCCCCCTCCTCGAAGTCGCTGACCACGACGACCAGGGTCCGGCTCGGCACCGTGATCAGGCTGCGGGCGTGCGCGAGGCCCGCCGCGATGTGCGTACCGCCGCCGACCCGGACCTCCAGCAGCAGCGAGAGCGGGTCGGCCACCCGGCCGGTCAGGTCCACGACCTGGGTGGAGAAGGCCAGGAAGTGCGTGGACAGGGTCGGGACCCCGCCCAGCACGGCCGCCGTCAGCGCCGACCAGACCACCGACGCCTCCATGGAACCGGAGACGTCCACCACCAGGATCAGCCGCCAGTCCGCCTCACGGGACGCACGGCTGCTGAACACCGGCCGCTCCGGAACCACGACCACGCGGCCGTCGTCGAAGCGCCGGGTGTGCGCCAGATTGGCGCGCAGGGTGCGCGCCAGGTCGAGCCGGCCGCCGGGCCGGCGCGTCGGACGCGGGGTGGACAGCCCCGACAGGGCCGGCCGCATCCGGGTGGCCAGCTGCGCCGCCAGCTCGTCCACCAGCCGCTTCACCAGCGGCCGCAGCCGGGCGAGCTGCTGCTCGGGCATCCCGCCGGCCAGCGAGAGCACGGAGGTCAGCAGTTCCACGGAGGGCCGGACGGACGACGGGTCGAGCTGGGCCAGTACATCGGTACGGCCCGCGCCCGCCGCGTCCGCGAGCACCTCCTCCCGTACGTCGGCACCGAACAGCGACTCCAGCTCCTGCGACCACTCCCGGGCCGTCGGGAAGGACGGCCCGTCCCCGCCGCCGGGGCCGGACCGGCCCAGGTCCCCGGAGCCCTCGCCGCGCCCCGCGCCGTACAGCTCGTCGAGGGCGCGCGCGTAGCGGTGCGCC
>NZ_JZWV01001376.1 GCF_000966975.1 Streptomyces katrae
ACCGAGGCCTTCCCCGCCTTCACCGAGCCCTCCGGCCCCGTCGGCCCCTCCGGCCCCACCGGCGGTCCCGCGCTGGGCACCGTGCCCGTGGGCGCCGAAGAGACCCCGCGCTGGCCCGGCCCCGAGGCGCTGGACTCCCCGGCCGTCCCCCGGCCCGGTCCGGCCGCCCCGCCGCCCGGCCCGCGCCCGCCCCTGCCGACGCCCGCCCCCGCGGGCAAGTCCGGCAAGCC
>NZ_JZWV01001377.1 GCF_000966975.1 Streptomyces katrae
GTCCGGCAAGCCCGGCAAGTCCGCCCCGGCCGGGAAGCCCGCCAAGAAGAAGGGCCGCTCCAAGCTGGTCCTGCTCGGCGGCGGCGTCCTCGGCCTCGCCGCCGTGGCCTACGGCGCCGGACTGCTGATGAACCACTCCGACATCCCCAAGGGCACCAAGGTCCTCGGCGTCGACATCAGCGGCAGCCGCGACGACGCCGTGGCNAAGCTGCAGACGGC
>NZ_JZWV01001378.1 GCF_000966975.1 Streptomyces katrae
CCGTGGCCAAGCTGCAGACGGCCTTCGGCAAGCGCTCCGCCACCCCGCTCCAGCTCACCGTCGGCGGCAAGACCGTCGAGCTGAAGCCCGAGAAGGCCGGCCTGACCCTCGACAGCCAGACCACCGTCCGCAACGCCACCGGCAGCGACTACAACCCGGTCACGGTCATCGGCTCGCTGTTCGGCGTCGAGCGCACTGCCGCCGCCGTCATGCCGGTCGACGAGGAGAAGCTGAAGGACTCCCTCCAGGAGCTCGCCGGCACCGCGGGCACCGCCTCCGAGGGCACCATCACCTTCGACACCGGCAAGGCCGTCGCCGTCCCCGGCAAGGCCGGCACCAGCCTGGACGTGGACAGCTCCGTGGACAAGGTCACCAAGGCCTTCCGCGAGCTCGTCGCCAACGGCAAGGCCGCCCCCGTCGAACTCCCCACCGCCACCAAGGAACCGACCATCACCCAGGCGGAACTGAACCGGGCCATGAAGGAGTTCGCGGAACCCGCCATGTCCGGCACCGTCACCGTCAAGGCCGGCACCAAGTCCCTGGCCTTCGGCGCCAAGTCGCTGCCCAAGATCCTCAGCATGCAGCCGGTGCAGGGCAAGCTCGTCGAGAAGTACGACCTGGAGGCCCTCAAGGCCACCTACGGCAACGCCTTCGACGGGGTCCTGATCACCCGGGGTACCGGCGCGAAGACCCCCGTCACCCCGCAGGACGTCGCGGGCGCCCTCGGCAAGGGCCTGGTCGGCAAGACCCCCGCCGAGCGCGTCGTGTCGATCGACACCAACGCCAACTGAGGCCCGCCGCAGGCCCGAAGAGCCCCCTCCCGGACCCCGGGAGGGGGCTCCGGCGTCCCCGGCACCCCTCCTGAACAGGCCTGTCATCCCTCCCACATGACAACTGTCATGCAGCTGTCACGACTGGAGACACTGCCGCGCACACCCCCGTCCGGGAGAAGCTCGGTACATGACGACGACGACCGCGACGCAGTCCGGAGCCCCCGGACCCGCACGCGGTGCCGGCAGCGGCACCGTGGTGAGCTTCCAGAACGTGACCAAGAGCTACGGACAGGTCAAGGCCGTCGACGGCCTCACCCTCGAACTCCACCCGGGCGAGACCGTAGCCCTCCTCGGCCCCAACGGCGCCGGCAAGTCCTCCACCCTCGACCTGCTCCTGGGCCTGCGGCCCGCGGACTCCGGCACCGTCAGCCTCTTCGGCACCACCCCCCGCGAGGCCGTCACGGCCGGCCGGGTCGGCGCCATGCTCCAGAGCGGCGGCCTGATGGAGGAGGTGACCGTGCGCGAGCTCGTCACCCTCGGCTGCGCCCTGCACCCCCGCCCGTACCCGGTCGACGAGGTGCTCTCCCGCTCCGGCATCGAGGAGATCGCCGGTCGCCTGGTCAACAAGCTCTCCGGCGGCCAGGAACAGCGCGTGCGCTTCGCGCTCGCCACCGCCGGCCACAACGACCTGATCATCCTGGACGAGCCGACCACCGGCATGGACGTCACCGCCCGCCACGCCTTCTGGGCGACCATGCGGGAACAGGCCGCCCAGGGCCGCACCGTCCTGTTCGCCACGCACTACCTGGAAGAGGCGGACGCGATCGCCGACCGGGTACTGGTCCTGAACAAGGGCCGGCTCCTCGCCGACGGCACCGCCGCCGAGATCAAGGCCAAGGCCGGCGCCCGCAAGGTCGCCTTCGACCTCGACGGCGACATCGACCAGCAGGTCCTGCGCGCCCTGCCCGGCCTGACCTCCTTCCAGGTCAACGGCACCACCGTGCGGCTCCAGTCGCGCGACGCCGACGCCACCGTCCACGCGGTGTACGCGCTCGGCCTCTACCCCCGCAACCTGGAGGTCGCGGGCCTCGGCCTGGAGCAGGCCTTCATCGCCCTCACCGAGGCCGAGGAGGCCGACGCATCGTGAACACCGGAACCCTGAACCTGATCAAGCTGGAAGTCACCCGCGCCCTGCGGAACAAGAAGTACATCTTCTTCACGATCCTCTACCCCGCCGCCCTCTTCCTGATGCTCGGCGGCACCCTCGACGGCACCACCAAGGTCATGGGCACCGAACTGACCATGCCCGCCTTCTACATGGTCGCCATGGCCTCCTTCGGCGCCCTCACCGCCGTCCTCGTCGGCAACGCCGAACGCATCGCCAAGGAGCGCGAGGCCGGCTGGGTGCGCCAGCTGCGCCTGACCGCCCTGCCCGGCCACGGCTACGTGCTCGG
>NZ_JZWV01001379.1 GCF_000966975.1 Streptomyces katrae
GCTACGTGCTCGGCAAGACCGCCAGCGCGGGCGTGCTCTCGCTGCCGGCGATCCTGGTGGTCTTCCTGGTCGCCGCCGTGGCCAAGGGCGTGCGCTTCGAGGCCTGGCAGTGGTTCGCCCTGACCGGCGCCATCTGGGCCGGCAGCCTCGTCTTCGCCGCGCTCGGCGTGGCCATCGGCTACCTCGCCGGCGCGGACAACGTCCGGCCCCTGAGCATGCTCTTCTACTTCGCCCTGTCGATCCTCGGCGGCCTGTGGATGCCCACCGCCGCGTTCCCGCAGTGGCTCCAGAACATCTGCGAGTGGCTGCCGACCCACGCCTACGCGGGCCTCGGCCAGGCCATCGAACTGGGCGGCGCCCCGCACGCCAAGGACGTGGCGATCCTCGCCGGGTACTTCGTACTGTTCACGGGGGCGGCCGCCTGGCTGTACCGCAAGGACTCACTGAAGGCGTAGGACCGTGGCGCTGATGCATGAGGCCGAGGCCGAGGCCGAGGAAGTCGACCGGGTCGTCCGGGCACCCGAGGGCACCGTCCACAAGGTGGTCAAGAGCCTCTGGATCGCCATCTGGCTCTTCTACCTCAGCGCACCCGTCACCGACCTGGTGCGCGGCGGGCACAGCGACGGCGCCCGGCTGCTCGGCGGGCTGGGCCTGCTGGCCTTCGTCGGCTGGTACCTGGTGCTGGTGTTCAGGCCGGACCGGCAGAAGCCGGTGCGGCCGGTCCTGCTGTCGCTGGCGGTGCTCAGCGCCGTGGCCACGGCGCTGTCACTGGCCCTGGGACGCGAGTGGCTCGTGCTCTTCGTCTACGTCTCCATCGCCTCCGGCGCCGCGCTGCCCGCGCAGATCTCCCGGTTCACGGTGCCCGCCGCGACGGCGCTGCTGACGGCCCTGGCCCTCACCGTCCCGGACGGCGGCGACTACCTGTGGGGGCTGCTGATCCCGGCCCTGATGGGCGGGTTCGCGATGGTCGGGGTCCGCGCGATGATCCGGACCACCATAGAGCTCCGGCAGGCCCGGGCCACGGTGGCGCAGCTCGCGGCCAACGAGGAGCGCCTGCGGATGGCCCGCGACCTGCACGACCTGCTGGGCCACTCGCTGTCGCTGATCACGCTCAAGAGCGAGCTCGCGGGCCGGATGCTGCCCGACCACCCCGACCGGGCCGCCCAGCAGGTCGCGGACATCGAGAAGGTCTGCCGGCAGGCGCTGGTCGACGTACGGGAGGCCGTGAGCGGCTACCGGCGGCCGACCCTGCCCGGCGAACTCGCGGGCGCCCGGACGGCGCTCGCGGCGGCCGGGGTGAAGGGCGACCTGCCCTCGGACTTCACCGACACCGTCCCCGAGGACCAGGAGTGCGCGCTGGCCTGGTCGCTGCGCGAGGCGGTGACGAACGTGGTCCGGCACAGCGGCGCCAAGCGCTGCACGGTCGCCCTGACCACCCGGCAGACCCTCGCGGGCCCGGTGCTGGAGCTGTCGGTGACCGACGACGGCTCGGGCGGCTCCGCGGTCCCCGGCAACGGCCTGACGGGCCTGACGGAACGTCTGGAGGCGGTCGGGGGCACCCTGTGGGCCGGCCCGGCGGGCAAGACCGGCTTCAGACTGCTGGCGCGGGTCCCCCTAGGATCCCGGTCATGACGCAAGCCTCCGAAGCCGCCCGGGCCCCCATCCGCATCCTCCTGGCGGAGGACCAGTCCATGGTCCGGGAAGCCCTCGCGGCCCTCCTGGGACTGGAGCCGGACATCGAGGTCCTGGCCCAGGTGGCGCGGGGCGACGAGGTCGTGCCGGCGGCGCTGGCCCACGACGTGAACGTGGCGCTGCTGGACATCGAGATGCCGGGCATGACGGGCATCGAGGCGGCCCAGGCCCTGCGCCGGGCCCGCCCCGGCATGAAGATCGTGGTCGTGACCACCTTCGGCCGCCCCGGCTACCTCCGCGGGGCGATGGAGGCCGGCGCCTCGGCGTTCCTCGTCAAGGACGCCCCGGCCGCGGAGCTCGCGGAGGCCGTGCGCAGGGTCCTCGCCGGGGAACGCGTCATCGACCCCGGTCTCGCGGCGGCCGCCCTCGCGGAGGGCGCCAACCCCCTCACCGAGCGGGAACGGGAAGTGCTGCGCGCGGCGGAACACGGTGCGACAAACGCCGAACTCGCGGCGGCCCTCTCCCTCTCCCAGGGCACGGTCCGCAACTACCTCTCGACCGCCATCCAGAAGCTGGCCGCCCGCAACCGGGCCGAAGCGGTCCGCGTGGCCCGGGAAAAGGGCTGGCTCTGACCGGAGGGCCCTGAGCACACTACGCCGGTGTTCAGGAAACTGTGGGCGGCGACCGCCGCGTCGAACCTGTCGGACGGGGTGAGCCTGGCCGCGGCACCGCTCCTCGCGGCCACGATCACCCGTGATCCGGCCATGATCGCCGGGATCACCGTCGCCCAGCGGGCCCCCTGGCTGGTGCTGGCCTTCGTATCCGGGGCGCTCGCCGACCGCCTGGACCGCCGGAAGGTGGCGCAGAGGCGAACAAGGTGGCGCAGAGCGCGAACTGGATCCGCGCCGCCGCCTTCGCCGCCCTCACGGCGGCCGTCCTCGCCGACACCCTGTCCATGCCGCTGCTGTACGTGGTCTTCTTCGCGATCGGCACCGCCGAGACGCTCTACGACAGCGTCTCGGCCGCCTGGGTGCCGATGCTGGTCGGCCCCGAGGAGCTGACCCGGGCCAACAGCCGGTTGCAGACCACATGGGTGGTCTGCAACGAGTTCGCGGGCCCGCCGATCGGAGGCTTCCTCTTCGCGGCGGCCGCCGCCGCGCCGTTCGCCCTGGGCACCGCCGGATACCTGGCCGCCGTGGGCCTGCTCGCCCTCATCCCCTCGGCGGCGCGCGGCAAGGACGAGCCCGACGGCGGACCGTTCACGGTCAGGAGCGTGCGCGAGGACATCGTGGCCGGCGCCCGCTGGTACTGGTCCTCGCCCGTGCTGCGCGCCCTGAGCCTGGTCGCGGCCGCCGGCAACGCGGCCGTCGCGGCGAGCTACGGCCTGCTGGTGCTGCTCGCCCAGGACGAACTCGGCGTCTCCGACGAGGGCTACGGCCTGATGCTCGCCGCCTCCGCGATCGGAGCCGTCCTCGGCGGCATGGCGGCAGGCCGGGTCGGCGGCTGGTTCAGGCCCGGCACCCTGATCCTCGTGACCAACCTGCTGTCGGCCGCCGCCACGGCGGGACTGGGCCTGGCCCTCGGCCCGGCGGTGACCGTCGCCCTCATGGCCCTGGACGGCTTCGTGGTCCTGGTCGTGTCCGTCCACATGGTGACCCTGCGCCAGCAGATCGTCCCGAACGAGCTGATGGGCCGGGTCACCTCCGTCTACCGGGTCGTCGCCGTGGGCTCCTTCGCCGTCGGCGGCATCGCGGGCGGCGCGGTGGCCGCGGCCTTCGGGGTCCCGGCCTCCTTCTACGCCGCCGGTGCGGCCATCGCCGTGACCGCCGTCGCGGTGCTGCCGGTCCTGAGCAACGCCCGCCTGGCCGAGGTCGTACGGCAGGCGGAGGCCGCCGCCGGCCCGGCCGACGCGGGCACGGTCGCCCCGGGCACGGTCGAGGCCGCCGGGGCCACCGCCGGGCCGGCCGACGCGGTGGCCGCGGGCACGGCCGCCACCGGCCAGGTCGCCACAGGCCAGGCCGGCATCAGCTCGGCCGACGA
>NZ_JZWV01001380.1 GCF_000966975.1 Streptomyces katrae
CCGGCCCCCTCCCCCTCGGCACCCCCGGCCGGTGACGCGAAACCCGCCCCGGGGGACGTGCTTCCGGGCATGGTCGGCGCGGCGGTGGCGCGCGCCCAGCTGGCGGCGCTGACGACCGGCAAACCCGGCACGATGGCCGGGTACAGCCGTGACAAGTTCACGCACTGGGCCGAGCAGGGCGACAAGTGCGACACCCGCGAGGTCGTCCTCCAGCGCGCCGGCAAGGACGTCACCCGGGACGCCGAGTGCCGGGCCGTGTCGGGCACCTGGAAGAGCCTGTACGACGGGGTCACCGTCAACGAGGCGTCGAAGCTGGACATCGACCAC